>NZ_JAJNHQ010000002.1:0-271431 GCF_022386845.1 Mammaliicoccus sp. C-M13
AAAATCAAACAGATTTATTTTGTTAATACATTCTAAAAAACCAATGGTTGATTACTTCTAAAGATATTACACATAAATATGGACTTGACTCCTTTATTGGATTTTCTACCTCATTAATCCAACTACACACGTTTTTATTGGATTTACTCCTACAATAATCCAAGTACCCACACCTTTATTGGATTTTCTGCTTCATTAATCCAACTACACACACTCTTATTGGATTTACCCCGTCATTACTCCAACTAATAATAGTATTTTAGGGTTTTTTAGGACATTTATGACTAAGGCTCGTTTGCTATATTGGCAGTAGCTGACTGGATTGAAAATGTGCTTATACAAAGCTTTTTATAATTCTAGTCATCCTTGTCGAGTGGGACTATGAAATCTTTAAAAAAGAATTATGCCCCTCTCTCTTTATATATTAATATAATTAATAATTTTTAATGAAATTGTAAAAATAGGTGTTATTCGATTAACATAATTACAAAAGATATATTGATATTATAAAATGTATTTTATTGTATAATCATAAAAATTTATGGCATGCATTTTTAATTGTTAATTTATAGGTTTTGTGGTAAAAATGAAGATGAGATAGTGGGATATACCATTAACTTAAATAAACAGCGTGATAGTGATGCGTTTTTTTGGAGGAAGTATGAAATTAGCTTGGTTAATAGATACTACAACTTATATTGATGATAATGTTGATAGCAAAGATGTGTTTGTTGTTTCTTTATCAACAATTATCGATGGAAAACCATATAAAGATACGGAATTTGAAAGTTCAAATGTATTTTTTGAAATGTTAAAAGAAAATGGGAATGGTGCAAAAACTGCTCAACCAACGCCCCAAGATTTTATTGAAACATACCAACACATTCAAGAAGAAGGTTATACGCATGTTATAGCAATACATCCTTCTAGCGCTTTATCTGGCACTTATAATTCTTCATTATCTACTGCACAGACATTCCCGATGGAAATACATGTAATCGATAGCGGCACGGGAAGTTTTCCACAGAAAGATTTATTAGAACAGGGTAGAAAACTTGCTGAAGACGGGTGCTCATTTGATGAAATTGTTAATCAATTAGAATCTTATAAAGACTCAAGTGAACTATATTTATTGCCTAGAAATTTACAGCAGTTAAAAAATAGTGGTCGCGTAACAAATAGTAAATATTTATTAAGTAGTTTATTGAATATTAAACTTTTATTGAAACTTGAGCATGGGAAAATCGATTTAGAAGTTAAGTCTCGAGGTATGAAGAAGATAGAAGCTTATTTAGTGCGTCATATTGATGAAGCAATCGCTAAAGGTGTTGAAAGAATTGGTGTATTGCATGCTGGTAATGAAAAAGAAGCACATATTTGGAAAGAGCGTATTCTTACATTGAATAGAAATATTCAAGTGTCAGTTGAACCTCTTGTACCAGTGGCAAGTGTACACACGGGATATGAAACAATAGCAGTTGGATGGATTAACACAAACAAGTAAATAAATATTTTAAAAGTTGAGAATATTTTCTCAACTTTTTTATTTTGAGAAATATTAAATATACTCTTGTTTTAAATTTGTAAAAGTACTATCATAGATAAATCTGATTAAAATAATATGATTAAGGAGTGACTATAAATGAAAAAATATCCTTTAGCGATTTGGATATTAAGTTTAGGAGCTTTTGCAATTGGTATGACAGAGTTTGTAATTATGGGACTTTTACCAAACATTGCGAGAGACTTAAATGTTTCTGTATCTGATGCGGGTCAACTTATTACAGGGTATGCTCTGAGTGTAGCAATTGGTGGACCAATTATCGTACTAGCAACTTATAAATTACCTAGAAAGAACTTGCTTATTTTATTAATGGCTATATTTATAATAGGTAATGGTATTGGTAGTTTCGCCCCTAACTATGGTTCACTTATGATTAGTAGGGTTATAGCTGCTTTAGCTCATGGGTCATTCTTTGGAATAGGATCATTATTCGCAGCAAATATGGTAGCACCTCATAAAAGAGCAAGTGCTATGGCTTTAATGTTTATGGGATTAACATTAAGTAATATTATCGGCGTACCATTCGGGACATTTATTGGTCAATTATTAGGCTGGAAAATGACATTTGTTGTTATAAGTGTTTTAGGCTTATTTACACTTATAGGGATTATCAAATATGTTCCAAATCAAGAAGAAACGCAACCAATTTCAATTAAGAATGAATTGAATGTGTTAAAAGATTTAAAATTATGGCTAACTTTAGGTGTGACACTATTTGGATTTAGTAGTGTATTTGCTTACTTCACTTACATTTCACAAATATTGATTAATGTTTCTAATATTGAAGAACGTTGGATATCATTTGTTTTAATTATCTTTGGTGTAGGGGTTACATTAGGTAATATTATTGGTGGAAGATTGGCAGATTGGAACTTAAACAAAGCCTTACAAATTATATTCGTTATATTTCCTATCTATATATTCTTAATGTATTACATTCAAAACTATAGCGTGCTAATGGTAGTAGGAATATTTGTATTTGGTTTGATTGGATTTAGTATGAGTCCGTCATTACAATTTAAGAGTACAATTGTCTCTCAAGATGCTCCGATGCTAGCAAGTACGTTAAACCAATCAGCGTTTAATATCGGGAATGCATTAGGTGCAGCTATTGGTGGTGTAGTTGTGAGCCAATTAGGAACAGAAAATTTAGCATTAGTTGCGCCGTTCCTAACAATTATTGGTTTAATATTCTTAATATTAGAGCAAGCATTATCTAAAAAAAGAGCTTTAAAAACTGCATAATTTTTTATTGGGAGTCTAGGACATAAATAATTGTCCTAGACTCTCTTTCTGTATTGGCAGTAGTTGACAGAGATACTATGTTGCACGTGGGGCTTGTCATGCAACACTCATGTTTTTATCCATACATATTTAAGCTTTTTTTATGTGTTACCACTAATTTATAGGTATAATATATATTGTTGTAAGGAGGTCAAATAACAAATGAGACATTGGATTGAGGAACGTGTAATTAAAACACCTCATAAAATAGCGATTCAGCAAGGAGAAAACATTTTAACTTATAAAGAATTATTAAAAGATGCAAAAAAATATGCGCAATTTTTGAATGAGTTAAATCTTGAAAGAGTAGCTTTATATATTAAAAATGATATCCATCATGCTGCACTTATTATAGGTGCATGGTTGGAAAATGTTGAGCTTGTTATGATCAATACGAAATTAACTGCTAAAGAAATTGAAAACCAATTAAACTGCATAGATGTTCATACAGTTTTAAGTTATCAAGATTTAAAAATAAATCAAAAAGTAATCAATATAAATGATATTGAAGGACGAAACGAAGTATATGAAATTGAGCCATTTAATATAAATAAAATTGCCACAATTATGTTCACTTCTGGCACAACAGGACCTGCTAAAGCTGTTCCTCAAACATTTAACAATCATTATTATAGTGCACTTGGTTGTAAAGAAAGCTTAGGTTTTGGTGAATCAACTCGGTGGCTTTCAGTGTTACCTATTTATCATATATCAGGACTAAGTGTATTGATTAGAAGTTTAATCTTTGGTTTTACGATAATCATTGAACCGAAATTTGAGACAAATCGTGTAATGAATCTTATAAAAAACAATAATATAACTCATATATCACTCGTACCTCAAACTTTGCAATGGTTAATGGAATCAAATTTAGACCAACCATACAATTTAGAAAAAATATTATTAGGAGGGGCAAAATTATCTCCTTCACTTATTAAAGAGTCTTTAAGTAGATCGTTACCTATATATAATTCATTTGGTATGACAGAAACGTGTTCTCAATTCGTTACAGCAAGTCCTGATATGTTGAAAGAGGAACCAGAAACTGTAGGAAAAGTACCTTCAAATGTTAAGTTGAAAATTATAAATAGTAATGAGCAAGGCCACGGGGAAGTAGCTGTATTGGGTGAAAATGTAATGAATGGTTATTTAACATCTAATAATCCTGAAGAAGATTTTATAAATGGATATTTTAAAACGGGGGATATTGGTTCTATTAATGACGAAGGATTTATTTTTATTTATGATCGGAGAAAAGATTTAATCATAAGTGGTGGCGAAAATATATATCCATTTGAAATTGAACATGTTGTGTTAAACCATATAGACATCATTAATTGTGTAGCCGTTCCGGTAGAAGATGAAAAATGGGGGCAAGTTCCTGCACTTGTATATGAATCATCTAAACAAATTAAAGATGAGGAATTAATCAACTTGTTAAACAATCATTTAGCCAAGTATAAACATCCTAAACATTTTTATAAAATTAAAGAAATTCCAAGAACTTCGACGGGCAAGTTATCTAGACATAAAGTAAAGGCGTGGGTAGATTATGTTAGGAAATGAAATGAACTTTTATACGTTTACTGCTGAATTTAAGATTCCCATTAAAACGCCTTTAATTGAACTTGATAGTAGGGAAGTATTAGTAGTTGAATGGAAAGATTATGAAGGAAATACTTTTTACGGTGAATGTAATGCTTTTTCTACTAATTGGTACCATTATGAGACGATACAATCTGTTCAAAATATTTTAACCATATGGTATAAAAATAATAAATACAACCAACTTGATAGTTATGATAAAGCTAGTTTATCATTAGAGTCTTTAAACGACTATCCCAATGCAAGAAGCGTCATGTCTATGATATTCTTTCAAAAATTTCATGAGTTACAAGAGATAGAAGTAGATTATGGTGCAACAATTAGTGGGAGCCTTCAAGAATATTTTAAAAGCTACAACGGTCGATTGCCATCGCGCATCAAAGTAAAATGGAATGATAATATAAAAGAGGATATGAAATATTTGAAGATGAATTATCCTGAAGTTAAAAGAGCAATCGATGCGAATGGTGTTTTAAATACAGATATTATAAAAGTGCTAAATAGTTTTTATGATGAAAATTTTATTTATGTAGAACAACCATTTAAAGAACTTAAACAATACAAAGAAGTAACTAATAAATTAGAAATACCTGTTTTTATTGATGAGTCTGCTACAAGTTTAGAAATGATACAAAAGTTTCGAGAATCAAACGTAATTGATGGTGTTGTTATTAAACCATCAAGAGTAGGTGGAATAGACAAAGCTTTAGAGATTATACAATATTGTAAAGAAAATCAATTGAAAGTCGTTATAGGTGGTATGTATGAATTTGGTTTAAGTAGTTATTTCACAGCATATTTGGCACAATATAGTGATTTACCAAGTGATATAACGCCAAGTGATTATTATTTTGAAGATGACTTTGTCTATAAATCTTCAAAGTTAACAAATCAAAGCTTGTTATATTCACCGCCTGTTGTTATATATAATAAATTAAAAAAAATTAAGTCTGAGATGTAGAAAGGTCTCAGACTTAATTAGTATTTTTACAGCAGCTAACTGGACTTATAATATATAAATATTAATGTTTATGGTCTTTTTTAGGTGGTACTGGATCAAAACCGCCTGGGTGAAATGGATGGCACTTTAGTATTCTTTTAATAGCCAACCAAGTTCCTTTGAGAACGCCGTATTCGGAAATTGCTTCTATAGCGTAATTAGAACATGTCGGATGAAAGCGACATGTTGGAGGCGTAAGAGGCGAAATATATCTTTGATATAATCGAATTAGCTTAATAAATAATTTTTTCATTGCTAAGCTCCTATTTATATTGATTGTTTGTTAAATTTTTATATGGCTTCACATTTGTGCTGTTAAATTTATAGAAATCTGTCGTTTGTTTCATGTGGATTTTAATATTCTCATTTTTAATTTTTCCAGTAGCTTCTATGTCAAATGTAAGCTGTTTAGGCAAGCTTTTATTCTTTTGGAATGATAATTTAAAGTTACCTTTTTTAATTTTTAAATCACTTATATTACTTAATGAATTTTGGTCAATTAAAGGTGATTGACTATAACCAAAATCATATAAGTATTTCATAACTTTACCTGTACCTTCGTAAGACAATGTTCTATCTTCTAAATTGATATCATCTTCAATAGGTTTTAGTAAACTTTGGTTAAATGTTGTTAAATCAAACCAATCTTGACCAAGTTTTTGATAATAATCAACTTCTGCATTTTGTGTATGATAATTTAAGTAATTAGATTTAGGTGAAGATTTGAGTTTGTTTGAGTCAACATATATACTTTTGTTCATCGTTTTAAATGCTTTACTATTACTTTCTTGTTCGATATTGAAAGCTAGCTTATCGTGGTGATTAGTACGACCGTACGATTCTTGATTCAATTTTACCTTTTTATCTTGATAATCAACCGTCGTTACATTTTTAGAATGAATTGAATGAGTATCAATTTTCTTAATGTTTTTCTGGAAAGATTCAATAGCATCTGAGCTATCTTTATAATTATTTTGACCTTGTTGACTACAACTTGCTAGAATAAGAGTAATTGTCATAACAAGGGTTGTAAAAATTAACTTTTTCAATAGTTTCTACCTTTCTAATAAAATATATATACAGTTTATCATAATCAATGAAAGAGGTCGTGTATCATGCGTTATAAAGATCCAAATGGATTGTTTGTTGATCTACAATTTAAAGAACAAATAGAAGCCCAACATGCAAAGCATGTATTAGCGATACCTATATATAACAATCAAATTGTTCTAACACACCATAAAATAAGAGGTATAGAGTTACCTGGTGGAAAAGTTGAAAAAAATGAAACGAATAAAGAAGCAGTTATTCGAGAATTATACGAAGAAACGGGCGCTAAAGCTAAGTGTGCCATGTTTATTGCCTCATATATCGTCCATGATAAAATTCCATTTGATAAAGATGTATATATTGTTAATGTTGAAGAAATATTCGAAAAAAATGATTATTTAGAGACGTATGGTCCTATAATTGTAGATAATATAAATGAAGTCAACGAAGAAGATAAAAGTTTTTTACTTAAAGATAATGCAATATTAACATGTTTAGAAAGGGTGTATGAACTTGGATTTCTTAAATAGAAAAAGAATGCCTATATTTTTTAACAATCATTACACTGAAGAAGTTACTTATTCAGTAGATGACTTAAAAGTGAGAGGCTTGCTCATGACTCCCCATGCCAAAGTGAAACGCATTGTTGTTTATTTAAGAGGTGGTAAGGGTCAAGTAGGTAGAGTTCGACCAGGTAGAATGGCTCAATTTAAAAATCCAAATACACTTGTTTTTGCACCATATTATCGAGGAAGTAACGGTAGCGAAGGAAGAGATGAGTTTTGTGGTGATGATTTAAATGATGTTATTACTGGCATTAATATTTTAAAATCAAAATATCCAGAAGCACCTATTCATATGATAGGTTTTTCAAGAGGTGGAATACAAGGTCTGCTTACGTATCAAAAAGTAAAAGCATCTAGTTATATTATATGGGGCGGGGTAACAGATATGCTTATGATGTATAAAGAACGTGTTGATTTGAGAGGAATGCTGCGTCGTATGGTAGGTCACCCTAAGAAGCAACCGGAAGCTTATGAAAGGCGTGATGCCCTTAAAATGATTCATGAAGACAGCCCGCCTATATTAATTATTCATGGAGATGAGGATGCTCAAGTAGGAATAGAAATGGCTTACCACTTAGAACAACATTTAATAAAAGAAACCGTCTTTCACAAAACGATTTATAAACAAGGGGAAGGTCACGTTTTTAGACCTCAAACAGAAAAAGAAACTTTAATCGAACTACAAAATTGGATGAATTTATGTGAACAAAAAAACTGAGCCATAAATAAATGGGCTCAGTTTTTTCTCTAATATAAGATTAAATTCGATTATAACTAAATCCGCCTTCTTCTTGAATGTGTTCAGAAGCTTCACCGAATTTAGAGAAATTCTCTTTAAAGTCCTTTGCAAGTTGTTTAGCTTTTTCATCATACGCTTCTTGAGATACCCAAGTATTACGAGGATATAAAATTTCTGAAGGTACGCCAGCTACATGTTTAGGAATATTCAAACCGAATATTTCATCTTGAATAAATTCGGAGTTTTTAATTTCTCCGCTTATTGCACGTCTTATCATAGAACGAGTATATTTTAATTCCATTCTAGAACCAACACCATATTCTCCGCCAGTCCATCCTGTATTTACTAAGTAAACGTCTACTCCATGTTCATCAATTAATTTACCGAGTAACTCAGCATATTCTGTTGCATGTAATGGTAAGAACGGTGAACCGAAGCATGTTGAGAACACTGGTTGAGGGCTCGTTACGCCTCTTTCTGTACCAGCTAATTTAGAAGTGAAACCACTTAAGAAATGATACATAGCTTGAGATTTATCAAGTTTTGAAATAGGTGGTAACACACCAAATGCGTCAGCTGTTAAGAAAATAATAGTATTTGGATGACCTGCAATTGACGGTTGTACGATATTATCAATGAAGTCAATTGGATATGCAGCTCGTGTGTTTTCAGTTAATGTTGTATCGTCATAATCAACCGTACCATCTTTTTGCACACCAACATTCTCTAAGACTGTACCGTAACGAATAGCATCATATATTTGAGGTTCTTTTTCTTGGCTTAAACTTACAGTTTTAGCATAACAGCCACCTTCAATATTAAATACGCCATTTTCGTTCCAACCATGTTCATCATCACCAATTAATTTTCTGTTTGGATCAGCTGATAAAGTTGTTTTTCCTGTTCCAGATAGACCAAAGAATAAAGCAACGTCATTATTGTATCCAACATTTGCAGAACAGTGCATGCTCATGATACCTTTTTTAGGAAGAAGGTAATTCATAACTGAAAAAATACCTTTTTTCATTTCTCCAGCATATTCTGTTCCGCCAATTAAAATTACACGATGTTTAAAAGAAGTAATAATAAATGTTTCAGAGTTTGTTCCATCTTTTTCAGGGTCTGCTTTGAAACCAGGGGCACTTATTATTGTGAAATTAGGATTGATATTTAAAGCCTCTTCTTTTGTTTCAGGGCGGATAAACATATTTTGTGCAAATAAATTATGCCAAGGTAGTTCGTTTATAACACGTAAATCTAAACGAGTAGATTCATCGGCACCCGCATATCCGTTGAAGACATAAAGTTGTGATTTTTGGTTTAAATAGTCAATAACTTGATCATATAAATTTAAAAAACTGTGTTCAGAAATAGGCTGGTTTATAGAACCCCAATCTATATCTTGTTCCGTGTCCTCTTCTTTAACAATAAATTTGTCTTTAGGTGAGCGACCTGTGTATTTACCAGTTTCCATTCTAATAGCTCCGGATTCAGTTAACACACCTTCACCTGATTCTAAAATGTGTTTGTACAACTCAGATCTAGAAAGTTGTTTTAAAGTTGTTTCTTTGCTAAGAAGATTAGTTAATTCGATTGATTCTGTAATTGACTGTATTGCCATAAATGACGACCCCCATGTCTAAAAATTATTTTGTAAGCATTTTCATGGAATTAGTATAACACATTGAGATAAATAGTCTATACTAATAAACGAATTTATTGTTAAAAGTTTATGACAAAATATTTATTTCGTGTTTCATTGACATAATTCTAAAACTTTAGTATTATCATTTCTGACGGATTCTCTTATCCTGAGTGGTGGAGGGACATGGACCCAATGAAACCCAGCAACCTCTTTCTAAATGAAAGGAAGGTGCCAAACCGTTTGCAGACCAATATTGTCTGAACGATAAGAGCGAATGGACACGAGTGTGCCTTCTCTCTATTGTTTTATAGAGAGAAGGCACTTTTTATTTGCACTGAGGAAGAGACCGTACAACATAATCTAAAGGAGATTTTTTATGTCAAAAAACAGAAGACTCTTCACATCCGAATCAGTAACAGAAGGACATCCTGATAAAATTGCCGACCAAATATCTGATGCAATTTTAGATGAATTACTAAAAGGTGATCCAAAAGCGAGAGTCGCTTGTGAAACAACTGTAACTACAGGTATGGCTTTAATTTCAGGAGAAATATCAACTTCAACATACGTAGATATTCCGAAAGTAGTAAGAGAGACTGTAAAAGATATAGGGTATACTAGAGCGAAGTATGGTTATGATTTCCAAACAATGGCAATACTAACAGCTATCGATGAACAATCACCTGATATTGCTCAAGGTGTTGATTGTGCTTTAGAAGATAGAGACGATTTAACAGATAGTGAAATTGAGTCTATCGGTGCTGGAGACCAAGGCTTAATGTTTGGTTATGCTACAAATGAAACTGAAACATATATGCCGTTACCAGTATATCTAGCTCATCAATTGTCAAAAAGATTAACTGATGTACGTAAAGATGGCACTTTAGAATATTTACGTCCAGATGGAAAGACACAAGTAACAATAGAATACGACGAAAATGATAAACCTTTAAGAGTAGATACTATTGTTGTTTCTTCACAACATCATGAAAAAATAGAATTAGAAAAAATTCAACAAGATATTAAAGATCATGTTATATATCCAATCGTTCCTAAGGAATTATTAGATGATCAAACAAAATTCTTTATTAATCCTACTGGAAGATTTGTTATTGGTGGGCCACAAGGAGACGCAGGTTTAACAGGTAGAAAAATCATCGTTGATACATATGGTGGTTATGCTAGACACGGTGGAGGTTGCTTCAGTGGTAAAGACCCAACTAAAGTTGATAGATCTGGTGCTTATGCGGCTCGTTATGTAGCTAAAAATATCGTAGCTAGCGGCCTAGCTGATAAATGTGAAGTTCAACTTGCTTACGCAATTGGAGTAGCACAACCTGTTTCAATTGCAGTTGACACTGCTGGTACTGGTAAAGTTGAAGAAAATGTACTAGTAGAAAAAATAAGAGAATTATTTGATTTAAGACCAGCGGGTATTATTCAAATGCTAAACTTAAGACAACCAATATATAAAAAGACTGCAGCATACGGTCATTTTGGTAGAACTGATGTAGAACTACCATGGGAACAATTAGATAAAGTAGAATTATTAAAAGATTTAGTAAATAAATAAACCTAAAAGTAAAATCAGTATCAAAAAAGAGTCTCATCATTAGTTATATGATCTAGTGGTGAGATTCTTTTTATATATTTTCTTAGATATCTGAGAATTTTAATTTACTAATAAAGTGTGTATTAACTATAGAAATGTACGATGTATTTAAAAAATCAAAAAATAATACTTAAATTAGAGAAGAATATTGAAGATATATACTGAATTTATTTATAATATTTACTATAATAGATGTAATACATAAGAAAGGGAGCGATCAGCAAATATGAGTCAATTAGAACCGATTCATTATGGATTAATCGCAGCTGTCGTTATTGCGATAATATTTATCATATTGTTCTTTGTTTCATTAAAACAAAGAAAGAATTCTTTGGCGAAAGTTCAGGAACAACATAAGAAGCAAAATGAGTCACTTAAATCTGAACACAAAGAAAAATTGGACCATGAACGAGTAGAAAACAAAAAGGTTCTATCTAAACAAAAAGAAGAGCATCAAGTTGAAATTTCTCAAAAAGAAAGAGAAATTGACTCATTAAAAATATTTTCGAAAAATGAAGGAGAATATATAACTGATAGACATTTATTAGATCTCCGTGATCAACTTGTTAATGAACGAAGAATAAGACCTGAAGATATGCATATAATGGCAAATATCTTTTTACCTAAAGATCCTTTAGGTAAGGTACATCAAATCGATCATATTGTTTTAACGAGAACTGGTATTTATGTTATTGACTCTAATTTGGTAAACGGCCATATATATCATGGTATAACTGAACAGCAATTTAGTGAGTTCCCTGTACTTGGGCAAGTGTTTGAAACATTGGATTTAAATCCTAAAAAAGAACAAACTTTACTCCTTGAAAAACAAGCTAGTAAAAAATCAGCTGCATTTCATGATTATACTGATAAAGTTAAAGAAGTGGACGAAACATCTGAAGAATTACAAAGACAACTCGAACTTAAATATACGCCAACACCAATCATCTATTTCCATCCTGATGAAGTGGATGAAGCCACAATTAGTAATTACTCACAAGATCCAAATATTAAAGTGCTTGTTGGTGAACAACAATTACAACATTTCTTCAATAAATTTGTATTCCATGGAAGATTCCAATACAGTGTTGAAGATCTAGAAAGAATAATGGACGAGTTAGAAAAGTTTAATCCTTAAGCAGAAAACGCTACAATAATAGTAGCGTTTTCTTTTTTTATAAATAATATGAAAAGGTGGTTGTGAAAATGAGTGAGAAACAATTTGATGTTAGAAATCCTGCTACGGAAGAAATTATTGAAACTTTGAACAATAATAGTGAAGAAGAGATTAACGAAATGATTGAAAATGCTCATCATGCTTTTCAAAAATTTAAAAAAACAACAGCTCACGAAAGAAGTGCACTTCTATATAAATGGCGTGAGCTCATTTTAGAACAAGAAGAAGAAATTGCGTTAATTATGACTAAAGAAAGTGGTAAACCATTAAAAGAATCAAAAGGTGAAGTAAAGTATGCTACAGATTACATTTTATGGTTTGCTGAAGAAGCTAAAAGAACTTATGGCAGAGCAATACCAGAGCATGTAGATAATAAAAGATTAATCGTAACTAGAGCACCAGTGGGTGTTGTCGCAAGTATTACACCATGGAATTTCCCAGCAGCAATGATGACAAGAAAAGCAGCGCCAGCTCTAGCAGCAGGATGTACATTTATTTGTAAACCTGCACAAGATACACCATTAACAACAATGAAATTTGTAGATTTAGCTCATGAAGCTGGTTTTGATAAAGATGTTATACAATACGTTAATGGTTCAGGTAAAGACGTTGGTAAAATCTTTACAAGCCATGAATTAATTTCTAAAATCACTTACACTGGTTCTACACCAGTAGGTAAACAATTAATGGAGCAATCTAGTTCAACTCTTAAAAAAGTTACGTTAGAATTAGGAGGGCACGCACCTTTAATTGTTCATGAAGATGCTGATATAGAAAAAGCCGTACAAGGTACAATAGCATCTAAGTTTAGAAATGCTGGTCAAACTTGCGTATGTGCTAATAGAATATATGTACATGAATCTATTAAAGATAAATTTGAATCTTCATTAAAATCTGAAGTGAACAAATTGAAAGTAGGTAACGGGCAAAATGAATCTACTGACATTGGTCCTGTAATCAATAGTGATGGATTTGAGAAAATAAAATCACATATTGATGATGCAACTAGTAAAGGTGCCCGTGTAGTAACTGGAGGAGATAGTTATAAAGATGGTGGTTATTTTGTAGAGCCAACTATTCTATCTGAAGTTACTGATGATATGAAAATTATGTTTGAAGAAACATTTGGGCCAGTTATACCAATTCAAACATATAACTCATTAGAAGAAGTAATCAAGAAGGCGAATGATACACCATTTGGTTTAGCAGCATATTTCTTTACAGAAAATTATGCAACTGGCATAGAATTATATGAAAACTTAAATTATGGTGTGATTGGTTGGAATGATGGAGGTCCAAGTGCTGCACATATCCCGTTCGGTGGTATGAAAGAAAGTGGTTTTGGCCGAGAAGGCGGTTCAGAAGGTATTGAGCCATATCTAGAAACAAAAGTAGCTTCAATACTATTATAAAGATAAAACCAGGAGGAAATAACATGACACAGAAACAAGTAGAATTTTACAATGGTAATACAATACCAGCACTAGGATTAGGAACGTTTAGAGTTGAAAACAATGATGAATGTAGAGAAGCGGTTAAACATGCTATAGAAAGTGGTTACCGTCATATAGATACAGCACAAACTTACAAAAATGAAGAAAAAGTAGGCCAAGGTATTAAAGAAGGTTTAGAATCAGCAGGCTTAAATAGAGAAGATTTATTTATAACTACTAAATTATGGATGACGGATTACGGTATGGAAAATGTCCAAAATGCATATGAAGCTTCATTACAAAGACTGGGGCTAGACTATGTAGATTTATATCTGATTCATTGGCCTGGAGACGATAAAGAATTAATTGCTGAAACTTGGAAAGCAATGGAAGCTTTATATAACGATGGCAAAATTAAAAATATAGGTGTGAGTAATTTTAATGTTTCACATTTAGAAAGTTTGTTACAAGAAGCATCTATTAAACCAGTGATTAATCAAATTGAATGCCATCCATATCTAACTCAAAAAGACTTAAGAACATACTTAAAAGCACAAAAAATTGTAGCTCAATCATGGTCTCCATTAATGAATGGACAAATTTTAGAAGATGAAACAGTTAAAGAGATAGCAGAAGAAATAGGTAAAACACCGGCTCAAGTTATCATTAGATGGAATATTGACGAAGATATAGTTGTGATACCTAAATCAGTAACACCATCAAGAATTGAAGAAAATTTAAATGTTTTTGATTTTGAATTAAATGAAGATCAATTGTCACGATTAAATAATTTAAATAAAGACGAAAGAATTGGACCTGACCCAGAGAAATTTACTGGTAAATAAGGTGAACAAGTAAAATATAAATAAATTCTCCTAATCCGTTAGATTTTAAAATTTTGGATTGGGAGAATTTTTTCGAATTTTTAAGTGTATGAATGCCTAAGTATAGGTGTTATTACTTTAAAAAACTTTGAAATTTGTTAAATGATATAGCCTATATAACAAGCAGTTAATGATAATATAACCGTTAATGCTATATATAATATCATTTGTTTATATGATTTTAATAAGTAACGTTCATATACTTCAAGTATATGTGTTGAAAAAGTTGTGTAACCTCCACAAAAACCGATAGCTAATATCGAATAAATATGTGAACTTTCTGCTATATATTGTGCACAAAGACCAATAATAAAGCTTCCAACAATATTAACGATTAATGTAGCAAAGGGGAAACTTTGCGTGAAAAATTTACTGATAATTTGATTTGTCATATGTCTAAGTACTGCTCCTACACCAGAGCCTATCATTATTAAAATTAATATCATTTTTCCTCTGTCCCTTTCTTATATCCGAGAGCAACAAATATAAATCCTAAGATAATACTTATAGTTAGATAAGTAAAAGCTAATATAAATTGTCCGCTTTTTAACAAGTGTATTGTTTCTAAACTTAGACTAGAATACGTAGTGAGCGCACCTAAGAAACCAGTTGTTATCATTTTCTGTATATAAGGGTGTTTTTTAAAATATTTTATAAAATAAGTAGAGCAAATACCCATAAGAAGAGCACCAATTAGATTTACTGATAAAGTCGAGAAGGGGAAGGTATTACTTGAAATAATAAAACTTGAAAGATAGCGTAATCCACCTCCAATTGCACCACCTATAAATATTACGACATAAATCATATAAAAACCTCCAAAATAAAAAGGAGCGGGACAGAAATCTTATTTTTCAAAAAAGATTTCATAGTACCGCCCCGGTATGGGTGACTAGGAGTAAAAAAAAGCTTGATATAACCGCATTTTTCATTCCAGTCAGTTATGTCAATATCATGACAGAGGTTGAGACATTGATAATATCCTAACCTTAAATTATACCAAAGAATTTCACTATAACGACAATGTGGTAAATAATAACTACAAATAATAAAATTGGTAAAAATTTACTGATTTTCGCAATAGTTTTATGCTTTTCAGTTTGATATTTAATTGACTTATCAGTTGTAATAACAGCAATAAGTAATAGAATACCGTTTAAAATACTGCTGATTAATACAAGTGATACTAGAGATCCAAACCATGATTCTATGAGAGGATTCTGTGCACTTAAAAATAAACTAATAATCATGAGTACAACTGATATATAAAAATAGCGTTTAGCTTTATCCATGATGGCCTCCAAAATTTCCATATAATCGCTTATGTTATCATAAATGTTAATTCAATGCATCTAATAACTTTAATACTTCTTCAAAATCATCCATCTTTTTACAGTGGCTTGGAAGAATAAATAACTTTTTGTTACTGCTATGCTTAAAATCAATTAATTTCATATGGGTTTCTATAAAACGCTCGCCATTGTATGATTGTTTAAGTAATCGTTTTGTAGGAAGTTCATTTTTGTCTAAATTTGAACGACACCATGCAGCGTCACTACACATGAATATATTTAAATCTTGAAATTTCATCATTAAGCCAAATTGACCAGGCATTGCTCCAGGTAAATAATAACTGATTAGTGAATCATTATTAAAAATTTTAAATCCTTTACCAAGAACAGAATCATCAACTTTCGAAAAATTTTCTATAAACTCTATACGATCTTTAAAGTCATCAGGCATAACATGGAAACTCAATTGTAGGCTATTGTTTGAAACTTGTTGTGTTATGAAATCATGATAAGCTTCATGAGAAGTGATAATCGTAGCGTTTTTAAAAGCATTTAAATATCCAATGTGGTGACTAGCGAAATTTGTAATAATACAGTAATCAATTTGATCAGGATGAATATGGTCTTTCATAAGTTGGCTTGGCAACGTTTCAAAAACTTTATAATCTTGTCTATGAAAAAGTTTTAAAGTTTTTAAATCGGTGCTAGGCTTAACGCGTTCTGAAAAACCAGTATTGATTAAAATTTTAAAATCGTTAATTTCTAAATAATAAGAAAAGATATAATAGCGTTCGACTAAACTTTTCTTTCTATTATTTATGATGGCTTCGTCTCCTAGAAAGGAGCCCGTTGAATATAGCTTGAAGTGTTTAATTATTTCATGCTTGTCAATCATCGTAACTCACCGCCTAGTTAATCCATATTTTAAATATATAAATCATATTTATAATTAAACTTATATTTATGTATATTATGACATAAAACTATTGAAATTACATTTAAGGAAGCTTAACAAATGTTATATAAATCAAATAATTTAGTAAGCGATTGCAAATTGTGGTACGATAATGTTACATAAATTGAAAGGAATGAATAGCATGAGTAATCTAAAAGTACAAGTATTTGCTGATGGTGCAGACATCGAAGAAATGAAGCAAGCATACCAAAATAATGAAGTAGATGGTTTTACTACAAATCCTAGTTTAATGAAAAAAGCAGGCGTTACTGACTATAAAACATTTGCTGAAGAAGCAGTTAAAGCAATCCCAGACGCTTCAATTTCATTTGAAGTATTTGCGGATGATATAGAAACTATGGAAAAAGAAGCGGAAATTTTAAAACAATACGGTGAAAATGTATTCGTAAAAATTCCTGTCGTTAATACTAAAGGTGAATCTATGATTTCACTTATTAAAAAACTGTCAGAGAATGACGTGAAAGTAAACGTTACGGCAGTATATACAATAGAACAAGTAAAAGAAATTGTTGAAGTGATTAAACCGGGGGTTGAAACATACGTATCTGTATTTGCAGGACGTATTGCTGATACTGGTGTAGATCCACTTCCTTTAATGAAAGAAGCAGAAAAAGTTTGTCATAGCAAAGAAGGCGTGAAATTGTTATGGGCAAGCTGTAGAGAATTATTTAATGTCGTTCAAGCAGATGAAATTGGTGTTGATATTATTACATGTCCAAAAGATGTAGTGGCTAAGGTTCCTAACATTGGAAGAGATGTAAATGAATTATCAGTAGATACAGTTAAAGGTTTCGCTAAAGATATTAAAGCAAGTGGTTTAAGCATTTTATAATTAATATTGAGAAGTTATAAAAATGGAGTTTGGTACATAATATACCAAGCTCCTTTTTACTGAAATAAATATTAAATTATAGGTAGACCTAAACTAGAATTAACCCACTAAATTAATATTATTTTACGATAGCTAATTCATTAACTTGTCTGTTGTTTTGTTATATAATCATATTTCAATGACAAAAATGGAGTGGACAATATGGCAAACAACTTAAGACTAGCTCAAAAGGGTGCATATATTAGTATTGTTATGTATATCATTCTTTCAATTATAAAATATATAGTAGGTACCAGTTATCATTCTTCTGCTTTAAGAGCAGATAGTTTAAATAACTTAACGGATATTTTCGTTTCAGTGGCTGTATTAGTAGGATTAAAAATATCTATAAAGCCAGCAGATAAGAATCATCCGTATGGACATATGAAGACTGAGAATATCACAACTTTAATCGTTTCATTTATAATCATGTTCGTAGGTATTCAAGTTATATCATCTAATATACCTATACTTTTCACTGGAGAGTACGGTCAACCTAGCACTTTAACAATATGGGTCAGTTTCATCAGTGGTATTGTCATGCTTCTCGTATATAAATTTAATGATTCTTTATCAAAGAAAACAAAGAGTACATCTTTAAAATCTGCATCTAAAGATAACTTATCCGATGCATTAGTCAGTATTGGTACTGGTATAGGTCTAATATTCACACAAATTGGATTTCCTATAGTGGATATTGTCTTAGCAGTTATTTTAGGTGTGATTATTGTGTTTACTGGTTTTTCAATATTTAAAGAATCTATATTTACACTTAGTGACGGATTTCACGAAAAAGATTTAAACAATTATAGTGAGGATATATCTAAAATACCTGGTGTAATAGATGTTCCATCGATTAAAGGCCGATACCACGGAAATAGTGTGTTTTTAGATGTTACAATTGTTGTAGATAAAAAACTTTCTTTAGACGAAGCTCACGATATATGTGACTTAGTTGAAAAAGAATTACAAAAATCAGGGGTATATTCGTCTTATGTTCACCCTGAACCTAATTTATAAAAAACTTATCGAGTCTGGGACATAAATATGTCTCAGACTCGTTTTGCTGATTTTTAAATTTTCCATTTTTCTTATATTTGTTGCTATTATAGCAATCCTTAAATCATATTTCATTTTAGATTTTTCTCGTTAAGATATACAAAAGTGCTTTATTTGTGGTTCAACTTTTGTGGTGCACTTCATAAAGGTATGGTTAGTTGGATTATTGTCTTAGAAAATCCAATAAAAGTGTGGTTAGTTGGATTATTGTCTTAGAAAATCCAATAAAGGTGTGGTTAGTTGGATTAATGAGATAGAAAATCCAATAAAGGTATGTGTATTTGGATTAATGAGATAGAAAATCCAATAACAGTATCAACTCTTGCTTTTTGATCAGTCCCATCCAAAAACGAACTAAGGAATTATGTTCCTAACTCTTTCGTTACATTGGCAATTGTTGATTGGATTGAAAATATTTTTCAATTTTAGTCTTACTCTCTATTTGTTTATATTAAATGTATAATGTAAAATGATGTTTCATTAATAGAAAGGAACGATAATATGACTGAAAAAGAGAAAATGATAAGAGGGGACTTATATTTACCGAGTGACAATGAATTAATAGATGATAGAAAAAAAGCACGCGAATTAACATATGAGTTTAACCAATTACCGATTAAAGAAAAAGACAAAAGAAAAAAAGTACTACAAAGATTATTAGGTGGTTATAAAGAAAACTTTGAAATTAATCCACTATTTAATGTTGATTATGGATATAATATTTTTATAGGAGAAAATTTTTATTCTAACTACAACTGTACAATGTTAGATGTTTCTACAATACATATCGGTGATAATTGTATGTTTGGTCCTAATGTAGGATTATACACAGCGACACACCCAATTGATCCAGGTGAAAGAAATTCCGGATTAGAATTTGCTAAACCGATAGTAATTGGTGATAATGTTTGGATTGGCGGTAGCGTTGTTGTTAATCCTGGGGTCACTATCGGTGATAATGTAGTAATTGCCTCTGGAGCAGTAGTGATTAAAGACGTTCCTTCTAATAAAGTAGTCGGAGGAAATCCAGCTAAGATAATCAAAAGTATAGATTGATTCTTGTGTTATTTACTATAAATTAAAACTAATTCATAATAATAATCATATCAATATGGTATATTATGGTCATAGCGTTCGATAAAAACAAAAGGGGATGTTATGCATGCAAATATTAGGAAAAGGCTATGAAAATGATCATCATTACTTTCATGTCATAACAAATCAAAACCATTTAATCAAAGTGAGAGTACCAGATGATATGGATGATGATGAATTAAGATATTTATTAGAAGCGGTTTGTAATGATTATGATGAAAGCCATTAAGAATATTTATTATAAAGATTGAGTTCGGGACCTAGATCCTAACTCAAAATAAATAAGCATATCACTTAACTGATTATCTCAGTTTGAAAGTGATATGCTTATTTTTTATTAGATATATTTAGGTAACGGTTTTTTGAGTTTTTTTCCATAATATAAATTCAACTATTGCTACAATCACTAATGAAGCTCCAAACAACGGCATTATTATGCCTAACAACACTAGTGGTATTATTAATCCAAGTGACCACTTTCCTTTAACAATTGGAGGAGCGCCAAAGGTACCAGTTTTTCGTCGTTTCATCCAAGTGATAAAACCTAATACTATGCCACCTATGAATGTGATGCAAACTAGTAAATTCATTACTTTATTTGCTGTACCGAATAGATGACCTTCGTGAAGGGGGATACCATAGCTAAACCATTTTCCTACAATTCCATAATCTTGATAGTCAACTTTACCTAATTGTTTGCTAGAATATTGATCATAATAAGCTGTAGTTTCTTCTTTAGGTGGAACGTCTAGACCAGTTACACCACTGTTACTGCTTTTAGAAACAGTGAAGACCCCATCTTTATCTCCTGGATATACTACTGAGAAGGGTTCTTTAATGCCATCTTGTTTACTTTGAGTTATAATGTTCTCTAAGCTTTGTTGACCATTTGTACCAATCATACTTGTTGAATTACCATGATGCTCTGCATGTGCATCCTTTTCCGATTTGGGTTTTTCTTTAGTTCTAGTTGCCCAAGGTAATTCATTATCTTCAGATTTTGGAGGGTTAGATTTTAATGCTGTATATCCTAACTTTGGATGATCTTCTGCAAACTGATTAATTTGTTTTCCCATAAACGCCGACCAAGGTAAGCCTGTTAAGACTACTATAAAAATAGGTATAGCTATGATTAATCCAACTATTGCATGTAGTCGTCTATTAAATAAGAATGCGTTTTTCTTTTTAGTATTCTTTAATGCTTTTGATTTGAAAGTTAAATAAACACCAGATAGTATCATAAAGATTGTCCAACATGCTGCTAATTCAACTAAATAATTTACGATTGTACCACCAACAAATAAAGAGCTGTGCAATTCTCTAAGTACATTTGAATAAGTGAATTTAGCATTTTGATTAGCCACTCTTTGATTATGTTCATCTAAAAATATGTATCTAGAGTCTCCTTTGTCATTACCGATTGTGACACGGTTATTGTAAGGTTCATCCATAATACTTATTTTTTTGATTTCGTATCCTTTATAAACTTCTTGTATTTCTTTAACTGCACCATCTAATGATTGATGACCTTTTGTTTCGCTATTTGAGAAAAATTCATCCTCATATATATGATTCTCTACATTGGTAAAAAATAAATAACCAATGCCTGTTAAAGATAAAGTTAGAAGTAAAGGCGTAATAAAAAATGCTGCGTAAAAATGTAAACGTCTTAATGGGTTATAAACTTGTTTCACAATAACATCCCCGATTTCTTTATTTATTCTCGCCTAGTTAAAGGTATAACTTCAAGAAAATAAATACAATATGAAAAAGTGGAAAATTATGAAACTTTAGTGAATTTAGAAAAAGCCATGTAATAAATGTATCCAAAATGTAATATTAAAACACTCTAAAAATTCAGAATAAAATGTTAAAATTGAATAAATGAGATGAGGTGAATTACTGTGCTTACAAATGTAACTTTAATCAATGACAAAAAAAGTCGAAAAAATATAATAAATAAATTTTATAAAGGCTTAAATCAAGAAAGTATTCACGAAGCCGTTATAAGTTTAGAAGAAAGAAAACATCAAAATTTTGAGCATGGTGAAGTTTACTTTCAAGGCGATCTTAGTTCGGAAGAACAACAAGATTTAAATTTAAGTAAATCAGACGGGTTATTTATTATTAATGAGGATAATAAAAAGTGTGGAGCAATTGTCCCTTTACAACTTATTGTCCAATATTTAGCATCTAATCAAGAAGTAATTGCTAAAGAAAAAGGGTTAAGTATTATACAATTGGAGAATATTATCGATCGTTTAGAGTTAACTCTAAAATCAGAAGGTTTATAAAATACAAATAAGTCACGATTTCGTGACTTTTATTTTTTTAGAATGGAGTGTTAAATATGTACGAAGCAATTATTTTCGATTTTGACGGTACAATTATAGATACAGAGATTCATTTATTTAATACACTAAATAAGCATATTGAAAATTATAAAAATCCACCTATATCTTTAGATGAATATAAAGCCTCAATCGGATCAGTATCAAAAGAATTAGATGAAAAAATATTTAATGCACTAGGTTCAGAAATTGCATTAAAAGAAATGTTTGAAGATCATTATAAAGGCACATACAATTTACCACTAAAACCAGAAGTTAAAAAATTATACGATTATAGTGTGGAAACTAATTTGAAGATGGGTATTGCTACTAGTAGTTACAAAAAAGATATAATACATAACGTTGAACGTTTAGAGTTGAATAAAAATATAAATGTTATAAAAGGAAGAGAAGATGTAGCATTTGTAAAACCTAATCCGGAATTATATATTCAGGCAGCTCATGAATTAAACGTAGAACCTGATAAGTGCTTAGCAATTGAGGATACACCTAATGGAGCTCAAGCAGCTGTTGATGCTGGAATGGATGTTATTGTTATAACACATGATATTACAGAAGACTTGGACTTTAGTCATATAAATATTTTAGATAAGAATGTAAAGGCTGAAGAAATTATAGAACGTTATCTTGAACGAGCATAAAATAGGTTTTATTTAATAGTTTAAATCTAAGATTAATTTAATCCCAACGTATATTGATTAATGTTATAATAAATTTACTAATGACATTTAGAGGTGTTGCATGAATAACGAACAATATAAAGCAGTTGTTTATAAAAAATTGTGGTTTATAAACAATAAAGAAAAAGAAGTTGCTACAGAAATGCTAAATAGCAATGAAAATCTATTAGAGCAACATGGTAAACCTAGTCATTTTGTTTCTAATTTTCTTGAGAAAGAAATTATAGATAAAGCTAAACCACCGAGTTCAATAGATAAAGCTATGACGTTAGGTGGACTACTATTTGGTAATGTCCTCATGGTAGGTATTCTCATTACGGCAGCATTGTTAATATTAGGTACATTCACTTTATACTTTACAAAACCTTTAAGTGAGGCGCTATTATTTCAGCTACTCTACATCATTCTAGGTGTCGTATTACTTTTCATTGGTTATAAAGGCATAAAGTGGGTAAATGCTTACTTCACAAAAAGAATACTAATAGCCAAATGGCTCAAAGATTTATCGTAGCATATGTAGGGGGTGTCATGAATGAGTTTATTATATTTTGACGAGTGGCGTGAAACACGAGCAACTATAAGATATATAGCACAAATAATGGGTAAGTGTTGTATAGAAACAAAAGAACCAGAGCCACTATATAAACATGTCATGCTGACAGTTAATCAAGTTGGTTTATCAACAGGTGTATTACAAAGTAATGGTCATGAATTTGAAATAACTTTAGATTTATTGGATCAAACATTGGTTGTGAAAGTAGACAAAGAAGAGCACTCATTACTAATAAAAACAGGACAAACAATTCAGGAATATTATGAATTTATTTTCGAAATATTAGAAGAACATGATATAACAATTAAAATTAATACGAAACCTTATAATATACCTTATGAAACAACATTAGATAAGGATGATAAAGAACGTACTTTTAATCCTAAAATAGCTTATCATGCACTTCGCTTGATGCAACAAGCACAATACGATCATTATCAATTTCTACATTCAAGAAATATTAAAGATGTAAAAACAGGTTTATTCTGGGATAAATTTGATGTTACTTCTATTTTTTATGTTGAAGGTAATGATGAATATACAGTTTCATTATGTTATTATTTTGGAGATAAGTATAGAGAGTCGCCATACTATGTTCTGAAGATTAATCCATTTAAAAAAGATAAAATAAATTTAAAACAAGTTGAACCCTCTTATGCTGAATACAATGGTAAAGATGGTAGCTTTTTAATTTATGAAGAAGACTTAGAAAGCATTATGAGAAGAGATGAAGTATTACTAACTTTCTTTAATAGTGCTTATCAAGCTTTACTTTCTGGTGTGAGTAGTAAATTAACAAAATAATAAAATGCATTTTAAAGAGAATGGGTAATGAGTCTAATTTTATTATAAGATTTCATGTGCCCACTCTTTTTTAAATCCTTAAATGATATTTTTGGTAGTGTATGAGTCTTAAGGATTCACCAAACTTTTTACTAATCAGATGATAATCTTGATCTATATTGATAGTATTATTATTCTTGAATTTTATTTCTGTATGATATGACAATGGTTCAATATGTTGTATTTGCTTAGCATTGATTAACATATAATCAAAGTGAGATTTTGATGTAGTAGGGAATAGAACAAAGTCTTGTGTAGCGTAAATCATGAGAGGAATAAGTTTATGAACTTTCAAAATATATTTAGCATATTGTTCGCGAGTGCGCATATTAGCACCCTCAATTTTTAAAGCATCGTCTATAAGGGTTTTAACAGAAAGGTTAGTGTATTGGATTGGATGCTGTATATATTCTATTTGGTATTTATATATAGGATTTTCTGAACGTTTTAAAAAGGTCATGTCTGCACAAATTAATGTCTTCAGTAACTACACCTCCTAACACTTAATATTTTATATATAAATGCTGACAGTGTATAGCTCATTGTTAAAATCTAAAATAAGAATTCCGATTTTAATTTTTCTCTAGTTGATTTTCTATATCTTTTAATTGATGAAGGACTCTTATTCATATATATGCTTATTTCGTTTGTAGAAAAACCCTGTAATGTTAAATTGAGCCAAGTCAACTCCTCTTCATTTAAAATCTCCAATAAACTATATAATTCATATTGATAAAAATCACTGTACGATTGATCAAGTAGTGTATAATCAGACGTAGGCAAAAAACGGTTTATTTCTTTAATATTTCTTCTTAGACAATCGATTAAATAATACTTTAACTTTAAATAAATGTATTTTTCCTGATTTGTAGATTTCGATTCATCATAGGATTTTAATAAATCCCATAGTTTTATAACCATAAGTTGAAAGTAATCATCGTAATGATATTTAATTTGGTGTTGATGCAAAAGATGATGTATCATTTTTTCGTATTTTTTATAATTCAAATTGAATTGCTTGTCTAACATGGTTGCCTCTTTTTGTGGGCATGCACACTAGTATTTCCGGATGTACTAATTATATATATTTTAGGAACAAGCGTTTAATTTGAAAACAACATATATAAAGGTCTAATATAGATTAAACAAAATAAAACGTAAATTTACGTAAAAAATATAAAAATATAGCCGAAATAAAACATAAAAAAGCACATTAAAAATTATACGTTTAAATGATTTACAATTGCCATAATAACGTGTATATTTGGATATATATGGACATATGTTTTATTGGGGCAAAGACTAGGAGGTTCATCTTATGGATTATGAACACTTAAATTTAGAACATTTTTTTGCGAGAAACAATGAACTAAATAATATTAGAGATAATGCTGATTTTGTAATGATTAACAATGTAAACCGATTTATGAATTATAGAAATGGTGAAGAAGAAGGAACGATTAATCTAAGTCATTACAACTATAAAAATAGATCAGCTGCAATGTCATTTATTTTCATGGACTATACACCTTATAAATAAGCAAACATGCTTTTAAAGTATGTCTGCTTTTTTTATTTGAATTGAAATATAATAGTAATTAAAACTTAATAATTTAAATTTTGAATATTCCGTTGTAATCCTTTAAAATATAAGAGGTAAACTTTTTAAAAATAGTTAATCAAAATGATATCGGTTATAAGTTTACAAATTTAGAGGTGAAACGATGAAGAATGCCAGGCTAGAAACAATTAAAAATATAGTCGTATTATTATTAGTTTTAGCAATAATTGTTGGCCTGTTCTATTATTTAATTTCAAATCATTTAAAGTTTTACGAAGTAGATAAACAAGAAGAAAATGTAGAGGTACCACTAACTTTAAGTAAAGCCGTTGAAAAACAATATAAAAATGATACGAAAATGCAGGTAGCAACAGAGTCAGGCAATTGGAAGAATGCGTCAAGAAGTGAAATACATGATGTAATGGATGTTGAAAAGATACTAAATGATAAAAAACAAGTTTATCAGTTTTTAAATTTATCAGAGTATCAAGGTATTGATGAAAAAAGATTCCACCACATGCTAAGAGAAAGAGGAGCACTTGAGAAATACTCAAATCAATTTTTAGATGCTGCTAAACAAGAACATGTTAATGAGGTGTACTTAATTAGTCATGCTATTTTAGAAACAGGTAATAATAAGAGTAAACTAGCTAATGGTGTATTATTAACGGATAAAGGAAAAGTGACAAATTCTAAAGAAGAATCTGATGGTAAGAAATACTATAATTTCTATGGTGTAGGCGCATTAGATGAAGATCCAATAGGTACTGGAGCTAGATATGCTAAGAAAAAAGGTTGGGATACCCCACATAAAGCAATATCAGGCGGTGCTAAGTTTATTCATGATCACTATTTATCAAATCCAGAGCAAAATACTTTATATAGTATGAGATGGAATCCTGAGAAACCAGGTGTACATCAATATGCAACGGATATTAAATGGGCACAAAGTAACGCACGTATTATTGCAGAATTCTATTCAGATTTAAAAACAGAAGGTAAGTACTATATTGTTTATAAATATAAAGATACTGATAAATCACTTTCTATAAAAGAATTAGATAAAAAATTAGAACAAGAAGAGGCTAGAAAATAAATTCTAACTCTATAAAAACAGCCAATCCAGGAAAAGGATTGGCTGTTTTTTTATATGATAAATCACTTTTAATAGAAGATAGTGTCTATGTGAGCTAATATCATGCTTAATCCAATAAGAGTATGTCTACATAGCACAGATGCTTAATATCGAAACACTTGATATAAGCGTATTGTCAGTCCAATTATATACTGCTAAAATAATTAAAAAAGTCCGAGACATATTATATATGCCTCGGACTTTCTATCGTTATATTATGATGCTTCTTCTGAATTTGAACTTTCAGAAGATTTCTGATCAGAAGATTGCTCTTTTTGTAAGTCTTCTATTTTCTTAGCATCTTTTGCTTCGTCTGGAATTTTAATTTCATCTATATCATTGATTTTATCATAAGTAACTTTTGTCTTGATGTTTGCTGTGTCTTTGTCTTTTTTAAGTTTAGAATCTAAAATATATGATTCAATTTCATTATCTTTATTTACTTTAAGAACTGCATCACCAGAAACGTCATCAATTTGATCTTCAAATTGTTCAAGTTGGTCTTTATTACCTGATGAACTAGCTAATTTTTTGAAGTCTTCTTTATTTTTGATGTTATATTTTAATTCATATCCATCATCGACTTTTTTAGCTTTAGCATCTTTGAATCCATCTAATGATTTAACGTATTTTTCATAGTTTAATTGATCTAATGAACTATCTATATCCATGTTATCTACTTGAGATGATAAATCTATCCATTGATCGTTCGCTTTAGCTACCATTTTTTTACCTTGTACGTAAATCGTCATTTCTTGACCGGCTTGATTTGTTACTAGTTTTGCTGTTTCTTTTTCGTCAACATCCATGCCGACTTTGACTTTTTGTGATTCACCGTCTTTAGGTTTCATTGCAATCGCATTATCTGTATGATAACTATTAACATCTTTAGCATTGTCTTGTAAATCAGATATTACTTGACTAGCACTTTTAGTTTCTTCTTTTTTTTCAGTTTTCTTTCCTGAATCATCATCACCGCTATTTCCACAAGCTGCTAATAATAGAGATGAAGATAAAAATAAACTGCCTAATACTCTGAATTTCATTTGGCTTCCTCCCTTGTTTTAAACATGGTAACATTAAATATAATTTAATTGCAAAAATTATTATATTTATGTCCATTTTATTACATTTACTTAAGTTTTTTCTTGGGTGAAAGTATTAATATTGCAACAAATGCAATGAGTATTTTTAATATAAATTTCATTTTATCACTCCGAAAGTGTTTGTGGTTGAGGTTCCTTTTGCTTACGCTTAGTAGGATCTAATTTTCTTTCTATATACCCTAACACAATATCACTTAGTACTGCTAGTAAAGCTGTTGGAATTGCACCAGCTAGGATAAGTGATGTACCGTCTGTAGCATTTGTACCTCTAATGATTATATCACCAAGGGATGAAGAGCCGATGAATGATCCTATAGCTGTAACACCAATTGCGATTACAAATGCAATTCTTATACCACCAATCATTACGGAAAGTGATAATGGTAGTTCGACCATCGTTAATACTTGTTTAGAAGTCATTCCCATACCTTTACCCGCGTCTTTGATTCCGCTATCTACGTTTTTAATACCAGTATAAGTATTTTTGATGATAGGGAGTAGGGCATATAGGAAGACAGTCATAACAACTGTATTTGAACCCAATCCCATAACTAGCATTAAAATAGCTAATAGTGCTAAAGCAGGTACGGTTTGTATGATATTTGCTAAAGTTATGATGAAACCTGATAATTTAGAATATCTTGCAATAATAATGCCTAATGGTATACCTACTATAACCGCAAATAATACGCCATAAACAGAAATGAGTAAATGGTCTAAGAATAGTTGAAAAATATAACCACCATTATACTTATAGTATTCAATTAATTGTGTTAATACATTTCCATTCGTCAATTTACTCACCGTCCTTTTCGTCGTCAAAATAATTATGTTTCTTAAGGAATTCTTCAGCAACTACAGCTGGTTCTTTTAAGTTATTATCAGCTTCGTAGTTTAATTTTTGCATTTGTTCAGTTGAAATTTTTCCTTCGAGTTTTTTCATCGCTCTATCTACATAAGGTTTTTCTTTAATTAATTCTTCAGTAACTAGAGGACTTGCATCATATGGAGGGAAGAAACGTAAGTCGTCTTCTAATACAACTAAGTCATAACTTGCGATTCTACCATCAGTTGTATATCCAAGGACTACATCCATTTTTCCAGTATTTAATGCATCATATACTAAACCGATTTGCATAGGTCTTGTACGTTTGAAGTCAAAACCATATTTTTCTTTGAAAGCAGGATAACCATCACCAGGTCGTTTCATCCAAGAAGAGTCTACGCCTGCCTCTAATTTATCTGCAACATTTTTCATATCCGATACTTTTTTAAGGTTATATTTCTCAGCTGTTTCTTTTGTAACCATCATAGCGTAAGTATTTTCGAATCCGTATGAACCGTACCATTTTTGATTATAATCTTCATCGAAAGCTTTTCTTACAACTTTCAAAGCTTTATCAGGATCTGTAATAGGGTCCATGTTTAAAGCGCCAGTTAAATCTGTACCTGTGTAACGTGCACTGGATATATTAGCGTCACCTGTATTCATTGCGTTGAATGTAACAGTTGAAGAACCTAAATTATTAATCATTTGAATATTATTTTCGTTAACATTATCTTTTTTTGCTTCATGTTCAATCATTAGTCTATCTATATGACCTATTATTTGTGATTCACTTGTGTTTTGCATTCCGATTTTTACAGAGTTTTTATCACCAGTTCCTCCAAGAAAAGGTAGGGAACATCCGGATAAAATTACTGTTAGCGTAACTATCGGAATAAACAATTTAAAATATTTTTTCATGTTTATGTTTCCTCCTTATCTTGAAACTTTTAACCCTTTAGGTGTAACCCATTCTTCGACTTTAGAAAGTACAAAATCCATAATTAGCGCGATTGCTGTAACCGCAATTGCACCACCGATTATTAGGTCTGGTTGATATAGGTTTAACCCGTTAAAGATAAAGTCACCTAAACCACCTGCTCCTATGAAACTTGCTAAAGTTGCCCAACTGATAGCATATACACTAGATAAGCGTATACCACTCATGATTACAGAAATGGCTAGAGGGAGTTCAACCATATACATTTCTTGGAATTTAGTCATTCCCATACTAATGCCGGCACCTTTAACGTTTTTATCAACATTATTAATGCCTATGTACGTATTGTTTAGAATAGGTAATAAAATATAAATAAATAATGCAATAATTGCAGGTAATTTACCGACCCCTAAGAAAGGTATCATAATTGCTAATACCGCTAAAGATGGTACGGTTTGTAGAACACTAGCTATTGACAATACTACTTTGGCAAGTTTTTTCGTTCGTGTTAACACGATACCTAAAGGTATTGAAACAACCATTGCTAGTAAAAGCGCAACGAAAGAGATATAGAAGTGTTCTATTGTTTTTTGAAATAGTTCTTGTCCATTAACTTGAAGAAATTCTATCACAATTGTTCACTCCTTATTTAATATCACTTGTTTTTGCTTCTTCTTCATTTAATCCCCAAATTGAATCATAAACTATATCAACAAGGCTAGCTCTTGTTATAACACCTTTGATTAAGTTTTGGTTATCGACAACAGGAATTAATCTAACGTTTCTCTTAAGTATTGTACGCACTGAATCTTGAAGCATCGTACCTGTTTTAACAGTGTAAACATTTCGGTCCATCATATCGATAATATCGCTACCTTTTCGATAGCCTTCATTTAAGTCTTCAATGTCAATACAACCTACTAATTTACCTTTGAGATTCGTAACAAATAGAACATCGACACGTCTATCACGCATTAATGTTACAGCTTCGTCTATTGTTTTTTCAGAAGTAATTGTAATAGCACTAATCATAGCGTCATCTACAACTTTTAAGTTAGGTCTATCTTGTATCAATCTATTTTGACCGATAAATTCACTAACGAAATCATTAGCTGGGTGTTTAAGAATGTTATTAGGTGTATCAAATTGAACAATTTCTCCTTCAGACATGATACAAATTCTATCTGCTAACTTAATAGCTTCATCCATATCGTGTGTTACGAAGATAATTGTTTTTCCTAATTTATGTTGTAGCGTTTTGACAAGATCTTGGAGTGTATCTCTCGTAATAGGGTCCAAGGCACCAAACGGCTCATCCATAAGGATAATGTCTTGATCTGCTGCTAGCGCTCTAACGACACCTATACGTTGTTGTTGTCCTCCAGATAATTGAGAGGGATATAAATCTAAATAGCTTTCAGGTAAATCAACTAAATTAATAAGCTCTTTTGCTTTCTTTTCTTTTTCTTCTTTATTCCATTTTAATAATTTAGGAACTAGAACAATATTTTCGCGAATTGTCATATGTGGCATTAAACCAATTTGTTGAATGACATATCCTACACTTCTTCTTAAACTTACTGCATTCATCTTGCTTAAATCTTTCCCGTTTAAAGTGATTGTTCCACCAGTGGGTTCAATCATGCGATTAATCATTCTTAAAGCAGTAGTTTTACCGCTACCACTCGTACCAATAAATGCTATAAATTCACCAGATTCAATTTCCATACTGATACTATCTACAGCTTTTTTACCGCCACGATAAACTTTAGTTAAGTCTTGTATTGATAACATAACACTTCTCCTTTATTTTAATATGTAAAATAACAACGTTTATCATTATAGCATATTATATGCATATTTATAAAATTTACATGTGCTAAGGTTTTTGAAAAGCGAATTTTATAAAAAATAAGAAAATTTATAAAAAGCGTAAAATCGCGAAAAATATTAAAGTAAGAATATTGTCATATATGTAAAGAATAAAAAAGTGACAAGAAATCGTATGCTAAAATCTTGCATATAGTGCATGGACAATAGTGTTTAAGGCATATTACGGTTAGAAATTTGAAATGAGGTAATAATATAATATAAAGAATAGAGAAATCATACATCTATTTTAAATACTAATGGTAAAATTAAAGTAATATAAACTGTGTTATTTTGGAGGAGAAAAAATTGAAAGTAGCAATTATAGGTATGGGAACTGCTGGCGTAAGCACTTTAAACCAATTGACTAAACATAAAAATTTTAAAAACATCACCGTGGATATTTTTGATAGTTCAGAAGACATGGGGATGGGGAAGCCATTTCAAAATGATAGTGATCGTTTACTTATTAATCTTCCGGCCAATCAAATGTCATTAGATCCAGATGACGAAAAAGATTTTAAAAAATGGTATAAAAACAATGACATTTTTGATTATGGAAAAGCAAAGTATTTACCAAGATTAGTTTTTGGTCATTATATGAAATCTATTTTACATAATATTTTAAACAAATATGATAATATCTTCGTTCACAAATACAAAGTTGATAGTTGCTATGTTGAAGAAATTAAAGATGAGCGAGGACAATATAAAATAGATATTTGTTATATAGAAGATAATGAAGCGGTATGTCAAAAATATGATTATGTTTTTATGACGATTGGAACTTTACCTTACAAAGATCCTTATAAATTAAAAGGTGTGAAAGGATATATAGAATCACCTTATCCAACTGTACAATCTTTGAGAGGCGTTAAAGAAAATGACGATATTGCTATTATTGGTACAGGATTAAGTTCAGTTGATGTTATTCGATATGTTATGGAAAACCATAAACAATTTCCGATTGTAGTGACTTCTAGACATGCTCAGTTTCCGACAGTTCGTGGTATTAACCATGATATTAAATTAAAGTATATTTGTGTTGAAGAAGTAGAAAAAATCAAAAAAATTCATAAAGGAATAGCACCATTATTTGAAATAGAAGAATTGTTTAAAAAAGAGTGTGAATATCAAAATATTGATTTAAAGAAAATGTTACATCGATTTAAAAAAGATAATGTAATCAATATAAAATATGATTTAAAGCATGAAGACGAAGTTGGGCACTTCCAATCCTTTGTTGAAGAAGTAAAACATAATATGATTCCACTATGGAACGCAATGACTATAAAAGATAAAGAAACATTTTTATCTAAATACGGTCAGCATTTTAAAAGAAACGCTAACCCCATGCCACAATCTTCAGCTAAACAATTAATTGAATGGATAGAAAGTGGAGATGTAGTCGTAAAAGAAGGATTAGAAAACGTTCGTAAATATTATGGGAAATTTAGACTAAAATATAAAAATAGTGAAAATGAAGATAGTTATCACTATGTTATTAATGCAACAGGTCCTAAAATGCATTTATCTGAATTAAATGAGGATGAGCATTTTATAAAAGGTTTAGAAAACAAACAAATCATTGCGCCTCATCCTTTTGGTGGTATTTTAGTAGTGCCATATTCTAATGAAATAATTAGCCCTAAATATGGAACAATGCCAAATTTAAAAGCAATAGGACAAATTACAAGTGGTGTAAATTTTGATGTTAATGGCGTTTCATTATTAGTGGATGAAACAGTTAGAGCCGTTAATGATTTATATATTGAACTAGAAGAAAGAAACTTAAAAAATAATAACAAAAAGAAAAAGTCGAAAAAGAAGAAAAATAAATAAATATATTAAATTTAGTAATATATTTGTAAACCATACTATTTTAGTATAGAATATGGTCATCAGTGATTACTGATGATTATAATTTAATAATATTCTTTCGGGGCAGGGTGAAATTCCCAACCGGCGGTAAATCAAGCCCGCGACCTGCATTTGCTTAGCATTTGTGGCTGATTCAGTGAAAATCTGAAGCCGACAGTATAGTCTGGATGGGAGAAAGAATAGACGAAGCGTATACAATACGCTTATTTCGTTATACAAAAATGTTTTTGTCTTTAATCTATTAAAGGCTTATTTCTTGATACATTTTTTACTCCCAAGACACCGAAATGTTAATTTTCGGTGTCTTTTTTTCATTTTTAGGAGGTATATAAATGAATCAATATTTAGAATTTGCTATTCAATTAGCTGAACAATTAAAAGGACAAACTAGTACGAATCCCTCTGTTGGTGCTGTTATCGTAAAAGATAATAGAATTATCGGTTTTGGTGCTCATTTAAAAAAAGGTGAAGCACACGCCGAAATTCAAGCACTTAATATGGCTGGTAAAGAAGCAGAAGGTGCAACAATATATGTTTCTCTTGAACCGTGTTCACACTATGGTTTAACACCTCCGTGTTCTAAAGCAATAATAGAAAGTGGTATTTCTAGAGTAGAATATGCTGTGAAAGATGGATCACTAAGTAAAAGTGGACACGATATGCTTGAAGAGGCAGGAGTAGAAGTAATACATTCGCCTTCAAGTAGAGCGGAGGAATTATATAAAGAATTTTTTATTCAACAAAAGAAGAAGACACCTTTTGTAACATTAAAAATATCAACTAGTCTAGATGGGAAAGTTGCTACTGATTTTAAAGAAAGTAAATGGATTACATGTAAAGCAGTGAAAGAAGATGTACTTCATTTAAGAAGTGAAAATGATGCAATTATTACGGGTGGCGGCACAGTGAGAGAAGATAACCCGCTACTAACATCACGAAAACCAAACTTCAAAGAGCCAAAACGCATTGTTTTATCCCAACAGTCTTCTTTCGATGAAGATTTACAAATTTTCAAAGATCGAGATAATCCTGCAATAGTAGTAACAAACCACCCAAATTTTGAAATTAAAGACACACAAAATATTGAGTTATATAAAAGTGATTTATCAAATTTAGAAAACATGCTTCAACTTCTATATAAATTAGGTTACGCGAGTGTTTTAGTAGAAGCAGGACCAACACTTGTTAGTCAATTTATAGAACAAGATTTAGCTGACCAATTAATTATTTATCAAGCCCCGAAAGTAATTGGTGGTCAAGGCAAATATCAATTTTATCAAACAAATGATGTTTATCCTTTATCCAAAATTAAACAGTTTAAATTTATATCAACAGAAATCATTGACGAAGATCTTAAATTAATTTTAAGAAAGTAGTGAGTGTATGTTTACAGGAATAATTGAAACAGTAGGTACGATTAAAAATGTGAGCACAAAAAGTGGTGTAAAGTCATTATCAATACAAGCTCCAGAAATATGTGATGATTTGTCACTAGGAGATTCAGTAAGTGTCAATGGTGTTTGCTTAACTGTTACAGAACGAAATGATTCATTATTTAAAGTTGAAGTAATTACAGGCACAATTTCTGTGACATATTTAGAAAATCTTACGGTAAATGATCAAGTGAATCTGGAACGTGCAATGTTAACGAATGGAAGATTCGGAGGACATTTCGTTAGTGGACATGTTGATGGCAAAGGTATTATAAAGCGCATCACTAAAAGAAATGATGAATGGTTAATCGAAATTAATGTAGATGAATCATTATTAAATCAAATGATTGATAAAGGTTCGATAACTGTAGATGGAGTAAGTTTAACGATATTCAAGTTAAATCAAAATTCATTTGAAATTCATCTCATACCTGAAACAAGATTACGTACGATTTTTGTAAATAAAAAACAAGGTGATTCTGTACACATAGAAACGGATTTATTGTTTAAATATGTTCAAAAAATAACGAATCAAAATAACAGTCAATTATCACAAGAAAAATTACTGAATTTTGGATTTTAGGAGGCTAACTATGTTTGATAGTATTGAAGCGGCATTAGAAGATTTGAAGTTAGGCAAACCTGTTATTGTAGTGGATGATGAAGATAGAGAAAATGAAGGCGACTTAATAGCAGTATCAGAATATTTAACTGTTGATACAATTAATTTTATGGCTAAATTTGCTAGAGGATTAATTTGTGCGCCTATTAGTCAACAGATTGCAACTCAACTTGATTTACACCTTATGACAAGTACTAATGATAAATTCAAAACAGCTTTTACTGTAAGTGTTGATCACATATCTACAACTACTGGTATTAGTGCATTTGAAAGAACGGATACAATTAAAGCGTTAATCAGTGAAAGTTCCGGCGATGCTTTTGTTAAACCAGGACATGTTTTTCCGTTAATTGCGAAAGACAATGGTGTGCTTGAAAGAATAGGGCATACGGAAGCTTGTATAGATTTAGCAAAATTAACTGACGCAAAACCAGCTGGTGCAATTTGTGAAATAATGAATGATGATGGAACTATGTCTAACCGTGAAGAGCTATATACATTTAAATTAGAACATGATTTGAAAATGATAACGATAGAAGACTTAGTAAAATATAGAAAAAAACATGATCAAATCGTACAATTTGAATCGAAAATTAAATTGCCAACATCTTTTGGAGAATTTGATATGTATGGTTTTTCATCACAATTGGACGACAAAGAATATTTAGCGATTACTTCAGGTGACATAAAAAATGATACGAACGTTCGTATTCATTCAGCTTGTTTAACTGGAGATATTTTTCACAGTGCGAGATGTGATTGTGGTGAACAACTTGAGTATGCGATGAAATACATCAAAGAGCATGGTGGTATTATTTTATATTTACCACAAGAAGGTAGAGGTATTGGTTTAATTAATAAATTAAAGGCATATGAATTAATTGAACAAGGTTACGATACAATCACAGCTAATAAAGCTTTAGGGTTTGAAGCGGATTTAAGAGATTATACAGAAGCTATTCATATATTGAAATATTTTAATATAAATCATATTAAACTGATTAGCAATAATCCAGATAAGTTTCAACAGCTAAACGACTTAGGTATTACAATAACAGAACGAATACCAGTAGTGATGAATCCTAACGTTAATAATCAATCTTATATTGATACAAAAAAAGAAAAAATGGGTCATTTATTATAATTGAAATGGAGAGAATTTAAATGAAATTTGAAGGTAAAATGAATGGATCAGAATTAAAAATAGCAATTGTAGTAGGTAGATTTAATGATTTTATTACAGGAAGACTATTAGACGGTGCAAAAGATACTTTAATTAGACATAATGTCGAAGAAGAAAATGTACATGTAGCTTATGTACCGGGTGCTTTTGAAATTCCATTAGTAGCTAAAAAATTAGCTAACTCAGGGAATTATGATGCTGTCATTACATTAGGGTGTGTAATTAGAGGCGCAACAACACATTATGATTACGTATGTAATGAAGTAGCAAAAGGCGTATCTAAAGTAAGTGATACAACAGATATACCTGTTATCTTTGGTGTTATAACTACGGAAACAATAGAACAAGCAATAGAAAGAGCAGGTACAAAAGCTGGTAATAAAGGTGGAGATGCAGCTCTAGCAGCTATTGAAATGGCTAACTTATTAAAAAATATAGAAAAAACAATATAAAATAGTTCATAAAAAAACTCCTAACATGTTGGTTATAAACCGATGTATTAGGAGTTTTTCTATTAAATATAATTAAAACCGTGTAATGATTATTGTTTTATTTGTTTTTCTTAAACAATGCAATACTACCAATTGTTAACAATGATGCAGCTGCAACTCCTGCCGCTCCCGTGATAAATGTCTTTTTGTTTTTTGCACTGAATATATCTAATAGCATTAGATTAATATTTTGAGGTCTCTCTGCTAAACGGCGCATGAAATAACCGAACCAATCTTCCCCGAATGGTACATACATAGTAAAGTTGTATCCTTCGTCAGCTAATTCATATGCATAGTCAGTTCTGAAACCGTATAGCATTTGGAATTCAAATGAATTTTTATCGATATTATGGTTTTTAACAAATTGTTTAACATGATTAATAATGTTGTGATCATGTGTAGCAATAGATGTAAAAGCATTAGCCGTTAACAGTCTGTGTTCAATTAACTTTATATAATTTCTATCTATTTCTTCTTTAGTTTGATAGGCGATGTGAGGGCCTTCTTTATAAGCACCCTTTACTAAGCGAAGCCTTAAATCTTGATACTTATCCATAATATTCATTGCGTCGTGTAAGTATGCTTGAATTACTGTGCCGACATTATTGAATTCATTTTTCAATTTATCAAGTATTTCAGTAATGCCAACTAAGTCTTCAAATTTTTCAGCATCTATGTTAACAAATGAATTATCAAATTCTTGAGCTTTTAATAAAATTTCCCGAGTATTTTGATAAGTAAAATCTTTATCAATATTAATCCCTAATTGTGTTAACTTAATTGAAACATGTGCTTGAATATTAGCGTTATAACATCGTCGCATTATTTCGACGATATTTTGTTGTGCTTCTAACGCTTCATGGCGTGAAGTTACAAACTCACCTAAATTATCTAACGTACAAGAAATTCCTCTTTCATTTAATTTCTCTACTGTATCGATTGTTGAATCAATATCAACTCCCGCTACAACCTTTTTCGCACCAAGTGCAGGACCCATTCTCTTAGCTGATTCATTCATAAACTTATTGTTAGATAATGCAATAAAAAAATCTTTAACGACAGGCATAGCAAGTCCTCCTTAATCAAATATCTTCTTTCTTTTATTCTATCATGTATAATATAATTTAGTTAAGCGTTTTCATACCAATAAAATATATTTTTACACTAATAAAAGAAAAAGACATAAAAATAACATAAATAACAACCTAGAAAAGGGTGTTATTCTTTAATTTGATCCATTGTAGGAGAAATTGGTTCAGATGCTATGCTAATGGCATGAGGGAGAAACGTAAGTATTAGAACAGATAACAAGAATTTTTTAAAGAAACGCATAGGTTAATGCTCCTTTAAATCATGACGTTGTTTACATTTTCAATATAACATTCGATTATGAAGTTGTTGCGAAGTTAATGTTAAGATTCAATTTATACAATTATTAATTTAATGTTAAGATATGGTTTAAATCTTTAGAATAACTTAATAAAACATAGCCATGTCACGTGTTACAATGTATGAGAATAGAATTGTTAACAAAGGAGTAATCGTTATGTTTAGGGATATGGCGTTTTATATATTTGGGAAACCGTTAGATAGCTTTTTACAGTTATTCGTATTTGAACCTATTTTAATAAGTGTTATTGCAATTTTAATAGCTATGATAACAAAGAAATCGTGGACAGTATTTGTAACAGTTATTGTATTAAATTTAATAGATAACTTTTTATTAGTAACATATCAATTTAGCGGGCAGGGGCTTGGAACAATCCTATCTCAAAATGTATTGTTCTTCTTCCAAAAATTCTTCTCAATGTTCTATGAAATTATAATTTCTTATATCGTTGTTAAGTTACCGTATATGCACAGTAAATTTAAAATTGCTTAAATTAAAAAGGAAGTGGGACAGAAATCTCATTTTAATAAATAGATTTCGTAGTCCCATCCCGGCAAGGATGACTAGGGTTGGAAAAAGTTTGATATAAGCGCATTTTCAATCCAGTCAGCTACTGCCATTATAAAAAAAGAGGCTGAGACATGTATTTATGTCACAGCCTCTTTTTTTATTGTGAATGTTGCAAGACGGGCTGCACGTGCAACATAGCGTCTCCGAATGTTGCAAGACGCGGTTCACGTGCAACGCAAGCAACAACTTCAATTTATCGTCTTCATCTTTTATCAGTGTAATGTTAAAATTATTGGTTATCTTTATATAATTTTCCTTTTTCAATATATGATTGATTAATTCTGTCTAGTTCTTCATAGTCTTTGTCTGTTAATTCTCTTACTACTTTTGCTGGTCTACCAAATGCCAATGTGCGCGGAGGTATTTTCTTGCCAGGTGGTACTAGTGAACCTGCGCCAATGAATGCATATTCTCCAATTTCAGCTCCATCCAATATAGTAGAATCCATTCCTATCAGTGCATTTTTTCGAATAATGCTAGAGTGCAATGTAGCTTTATGTCCTACTGTAACATTATCTTCTATTATTAATGGTTGATCAGGACTTTGGTGTAGACAACTTAAATCTTGAATATTAACACCATTGCCTATTTTTGTAGGTGCTACATCACCTCTAATAACAGCATTGAACCAAACTGAACTTTCTTTACCTATTTCAACATCCCCGATAATTGTGGCATTTTCTGCAATATAACTACTAGAATCAATTTGAGGTGTTTTGTTGTTAAAAGATTTTATCATTCAAGATTCTCCATTCTTTTTAAAAAATTTGTTATACTAAGTTTAACAAAAAAGTAGCTATTTAGGTAAAAGGAGTAATATATTATGTGGAAATGGGAAACTGAAAAAGAAGCTAAAGGTATTGTAGTAATCGTACATAATATGCTTGAACATACTGGACGTTACGCGTTCGTTATTACAAAGCTACGTAGAGAAGGTTACCACGTTATTATGGGTGACTTAAGAGGTCAAGGACAAACTTCAAGAGTACATAGAGGGCACATAGATGATTTTGAAGAATATCATGAGCAAGTTTTAGAATGGTTATCAATAGCGGAGGAATACCATTTACCTGTTTTCACTTTAGGCGTTGGATTAGGTGGATTGATTCTTTTAAATTTATTAGAGAAAGTAGACTTAAAAGTTGAAGGTGTTTTACTTATTTCTCCATTAGTAGCTTTTCAACAAAATATTTCGACAAGAAGAAACTTTTTAGCTTCTAGCTTCGGTACAGTTGCAAAAGATGCAAAATTTGACGCTGGAATTACTATTGAAAGTTTAACTAGAAATAAAGAAGTAATCGATGATACAAATAACGATGCTTTAATGCTTAATAAAGTTAGCTATCATTGGTATAAGACAATTTTAGAAACGATGAAGACGACAATGGAAAATCTTCAACATATATCATCTATTCCATTACTATTGATGTCAGGTACAGAAGATAAAATTGCTGACTTAGATTCTATTAAATCAGTAGCAAGACACATTAATACAAATGAGCTTTATTATAAATCTTGGCATGGTTTAAATCATGAAATACACAATGAGCCTGAACGAGAAAATGTCATGAGATACTTGATATCATTTATGAATAACCGAATTCATTATGTAGGCTTACTTATAGAAGATGAAGAATAAGAAATAATAATCATACATAATAAGATTTAAACCTATCATTGTGGGTATATTATATTTATATGACACACTGGAGGAGAGCTTATGGGATATAAAGAGGGCGATATAAGTGACTTAATCTTATTAGATGATATTCAAAAAAATATAAATAATATTTTTGATAATATTGAAGAGAAATTTCAAATTGAAAAAGAAGAATTTTTAACGTTAGTAGTTTTATGGAACAAAGGTTCAATGAGTTTAAAAGAATTGGACGAACACATTGATATAAAACCATATAAAAGAACTAGGTTATATAATAATTTAGTTAAAAAAGGTTGGATTAAAAAGACAAGGCCGGAAGATGATGAAAGAACAGTTATCGTAGAAGTTAATCAAGAGTTTGATGAGCATAAAAATGACTTAATTAAATATGCTTGTGAAGAAATTAAAAAAAGACAAACTTTGTTTGAAGAGCAATTCAAATCTATAGTTGATACATGTAATATCTAAACGAAACTACATATACTTCCACTTATTTAATTTATAAAATGTAAAAAGAAGTCCGGGACATGAATTTGTTTCGGGCTCTTCTATTATATTGGTTGTAGTTGAGCAAGGGGATAAAAGTTCATTCGTAAGTTAATGTTATAGTTAATCCAATAAGGAATAATAGCTCTTGTTTTATAAGTTATATTCAAAAAAGAGGCTGGGACATAAATACGTGTCTCAGCCTCTTTTAATATAATGGCAGTAGCTGACTGGATTGAAAATGCGCTTATATCAAGCTTTTTCCAACCCTAGTCATCCTTGCCAGGATGGGACTACGAAATCTATTTATTAAAATAAGATTTCTGTCCCACTCCCTCTTATTAATTTCTTTTTTCAATACCTATAATATATGGTGGATTATTCTTTTGATTAATAAATTGATAGTTTAATACATGTGCTTCATTTTGATCTATATTTTTAACAAAGTTTAATACATCATTTGATTCGATTTGTCCTTCTGGATGTCCTGGATAAACAACTAGCACAATGATGCCATTCTTTTTAGTTAATTCGAATAATGATTGAATGGCGGATATGGTAGTATTTGAGTTTGTTGTGATGCTTTTATCTCCTTTAGGTAAATAGCCTAAATTAAAGATAGATGCATCGATACTATTATGTTCTGAAGAAATGATATCGGCAGCTTTTTCATGTCCTTCTAAGTAATATTGAATATTGTTATATTCTTTTGTTTTTTCTTTTGTGGTGTTAATAGCTTTTTCTTGAATATCAAAAGCATAAACTTGACCATTTGTTACTTGATCGGCAAGAAATAATGTATCATTTCCGTTACCGCAAGTTGCATCAACTACGATACTATTTTTATCTATATGACTTGAAATTAAATGCCTAGCAAATGGCAATATTCCTTCTACAATCATGATTGAACGCTCTCAGCTTTAATGAATTTTGAACCTTGCATTGTCCCACGCGCTTTTAATTCATTGTCTATAGAATTCAATACTTCCCATTTATTAACGCTCCACATTGGACCTACCATTAAATCGATAGGGCCGTCTCCAGTGATTCTATGAATAATCATTTCTTCTGGTAAAATTTCTAACTGATCACAAACAAGATTTGTATAATCCTCTTGTGTCATAAATTCAAGCATACCTTTTTCATATTGTTTAACCATTGGCGTACCTTTTAATAAATGTAGAAGGTGAATCTTAATTCCTTGTACATCCATTTGAGCTACTTCTTTAGCTGTTTCCATCATCATATTATAATCTTCACCGGGTAAACCATTAATAATATGTGTACATATGTTGATGTTATGCTTTCTTAATTTTTCTATACCTTCATAGTAGCATTTCATATCATGTGCACGATTTATAAGATCAGAAGTTTCTTGATGCACAGTTTGTAATCCTAATTCTACCCATAAATATGTACGTTCATTTAATTCAGCTAAATATTCAACAACATCATCAGGTAGACAATCTGGTCTTGTTGCTATAGATAAACCTACAACATTTTTTTCAGACAATGCTGCTTCGTATTTTTCTCGTAACACTTCGACTGGGGCATGAGTATTTGTGAAAGCTTGGAAATAGGCGATATATTTACCTTCAGACCATTTTTCATGCATTTTATCTTTAATTTCTTTAAATTGTACATGAATTGGTTCAGCTCTATTACCAGCGAAGTCACCACTACCAGCAGCTGAACAGAAAGTACAACCACCATGAGCAACGGTACCATCTCGGTTTGGACAATCAAATCCACCATCGAGTGCTATTTTAAATATTTTTTCACCAAATTTATTTTTTAAATGATAATTCCATGTATGATATCTTTTGTTATCAAAGGCAAAGCGGAATTGTTCTGTCAATTTATTTCACATCCTGTTCTACAAACTTATCTAAAGCATTTTAACATATAATATTGAACTTTTGCAGAAAAAGGTTTAGACTATTCAAATTGAGAAAAAAATTGACGGGAGTGATGCCCTTTGAAAATGCCAAAAATCGTAAAGTGGCTTATTATTGGAATGGCAATTAATATAACGGGCGCTAGTTTTTTGTGGCCTTTAAATACGATATATATGAATGAGGAATTAAATAAAAGTTTAAGTACCGCCGGTGTTGTATTAATGATTAACGCATTTGGGAGCGTAATCGGAAATTTACTGGGCGGTTCTTTATTTGATAAAATTGGTGGTTTTCGATCTATCATATTTGCTTCTATTATAAATATAGGAAGTTTAGTTGGTTTAAATTTCTTAAATGACTGGCCGTGGTATCCTTTCTGGTTAGTTATTCTAGGATTCGGTGGTGGCATAATCGTACCTGCAATTTATGCGATGGCTGCAGCAAGCTGGCCTAATGGAGGAAGAACAACATTTAATGCTATTTATTTAGCTCAAAATTTAGGTGTTTCTATTGGTGCTGCAGCTGGTGGTTTTGTAGCAGACTTCAGCTTTAAATATATATTTATGGCTAATTTGTTATTATATGTTGTATTCATTATTATAGCTTTACGTTATTATAATGTAGATTTAAATGTAAATGTGAAAAATAACGAGGGTATTTCAAGTGCTGTAGAAGTTAAAGATAAAAAGAAATTCAAAGCACTGATTTTATTATGTGTGATGTTTAGTTTATGTTGGATTGGTTATGTTCAATGGCAAACGACAATTGCGACATATACACAATCAGTAGGCATCTCCTTGAAGCAATATAGTCTTCTTTGGACTGTCAACGGCGTGTTAATATTAGCTGGACAACCATTAATCGCACCATTTATTAATCGTTTTAAAGAACGTTTAAAATTACAAATGGGTGTTGGATTAGGTATTTTTATAGTTAGTTATTTAGTAACAAGTGTGGCGGAACAATTTACGATGTTCGTTGTAGGTATGGTTATTTTAACTTTCGGTGAAATGTTTGTTTGGCCAGCAGTTCCGGCAATTGCGAATAAACTTGCACCTAAAGGTCGTATGGGAGCATATCAAGGTATTGTAAATGCATCTTCAACTGTAGGTAAAGCTTTTGGGCCTGTAGTGGGTGGTGTTATCGTAGATGTATTTGATATGAAAGTCATGTTCTTTAGCATGATTGCCTTAATTCTTGTTGGTTATTATTTCTTAATAATTTACGACAAAGGAATAAAAAAGGGGAATGTTGCATAAAATGAAATAAAACTTGCAAATTCCTTAGAAATTGAATAATATTAAGAATGTATAGGAGTAGTAACTTTAATGCGAATCTTTAGAGAGTCAGTGGTGGTGGGAACTGATGATATCCATTAAGTGAACTTACCAGATGATAGTATTAAATTAAAGCAATCTTAAACCATATAAATGAAGTGCACTTTTTAAGTGAATTCTGGGTGGTACCGCGGCATTATATTTTAGTCGTCCCAACTGTAACTATGGTTTGGGGTGGCTTTTTTTATTTTACAGGAGGAACAATTAATGAATTATAATCATCAACAAATCGAGAAAAAATGGCAAAATTATTGGGAAAATAATAAAACATTTAAAACAAATGACAATTTAGGTCAAAAGAAATTTTATGCTTTAGATATGTTCCCATATCCATCAGGAGCTGGATTACACGTAGGACATCCAGAAGGTTATACAGCGACTGATATTATTTCAAGATATAAACGTATGCAAGGGTATAACGTTTTACATCCAATGGGGTGGGATGCGTTTGGTTTACCAGCAGAACAATACGCTATTGATACTGGTAATGACCCTAAAGCATTTACTGCTCAGAACATAGCTACGTTCAAGAGACAAATTCAAGAACTTGGCTTTTCTTATGATTGGGATAGAGAAATCAATACAACAGACCCAGAATATTATAAATGGACTCAATGGATTTTTATTCAGTTATACAATAAAGGTTTAGCATATGTAGATGAAGTAGCAGTTAACTGGTGCCCAGCTTTAGGTACAGTATTATCTAATGAAGAAATTGTCGATGGTGTGTCAGAACGTGGTGGACACCCAGTAGTACGTAAGCCAATGAGACAATGGGTATTAAAAATAACTGAGTATGCTGATAGATTACTAGAAGATTTAGAAGACGTAGATTGGCCTGAATCTATTAAAGATATGCAAAGAAACTGGATTGGTCGTTCAGAAGGTGCAGAATTAACATTTAACATAGATGATACAGACTTATCATTTAACGTATTTACAACTCGTCCAGACACAATATTTGGTGCTACTTTTGCAGTGTTATCACCAGAACATCCATTAGTAGATAAAATTACTACTAAAGATGAAAAAGATGCAGTAGATCAATATAAACTTGAAGCTTCTCGTAAATCTGACTTAGAAAGAACAGATTTAGCAAAAGATAAAAGCGGTGTATTTACTGGAGCATTTACAACTAATCCATTTACAGGTCAAAAAATGCCTATATGGATTGCTGATTATGTATTAATTAGTTATGGTACAGGCGCTGTTATGGCAGTTCCAGCACACGATGAAAGAGATGGAGAATTTGCTGAAAAATTCAATTTAGACATCGTTACTGTATATGATGAAGATGGCAAAATGATAGATTCAGACAAGTTAAATGGTCTAACTCAAGAAGAAGCGGTACCTAAAGCAATTGAAATGTTAGAAGAAAAAGGTATCGGCGAGAAGAAAATTAGCTATAAATTAAGAGATTGGTTATTCAGTCGTCAACGTTATTGGGGTGAACCAATTCCAGTAATACATTGGGAAGATGGCACAATGACCACTGTACCTGAAGAAGAATTACCGTTGTTATTACCAGAAACTGACCAAGTTAAACCATCTGGTACAGGAGAATCACCATTAGCTAATATTGATGAATTTATTAATGTAGTAGATCCAGAAACAGGTATGAAAGGTCGTCGCGAAACGAATACTATGCCACAATGGGCTGGTAGTTGTTGGTATTATTTAAGATATATAGACCCTCACAATGATGAAATGTTAGCAGATCCCGAAAAACTAAAACATTGGTTGCCTGTAGATTTATATATTGGTGGAGTAGAGCATGCAGTGTTACACTTATTATATTCAAGATTTTGGCACAAAGTTCTTTACGATATCGGTGTAGTTCCAACGAAAGAACCATTCCAAAAATTATATAACCAAGGCATGATACTTGGTGAAGGTAATGAGAAAATGAGTAAATCTAAAGGTAATGTTGTTAATCCGGATGATATCGTTAAATCTCACGGTGCAGATACATTGCGTCTATATGAAATGTTTATGGGACCTTTAGATGCGGCAATCGCTTGGAGTGAAAATGGTTTAGATGGTTCACGTCGTTTCTTGGATAGAATCTGGAGATTACTTGTAACAGAAGAAAATCAAATTACAGATAAAGTTGTAGACGAGCAAACACCTGAACTAGATAAAGTTTACAATCAAACTGTTAAAAAAGTAACTGAAGATTTCGATACATTGAACTTTAATACAGCTATCAGTCAGATGATGGTATTTATCAACGATTGTTATAAGCAAGATAAATTAAGTAAAGCTTATATTGAAGGCTTTGTGAAAATGCTGTCTCCAATAGCGCCTCATATTTCAGAAGAATTATGGGCAAAATTAGGACATGACGATACGATTGCTTATGAAGAATGGCCAACATTTGATCCTTCTTTACTTGTAGACAATGAAGTAGAAATTGTTATTCAAGTTAATGGTAAATTAAAAGAAAAAACTAAAGTTTCTAAAGATTTATCTAAAGAAGAAATGGAACACTTTGCTTTGGAAATTGATAAAGTGAAACAGGCAATTGAAGGCAAAACAGTACGTAAAGTGATTGCCGTACCTCAAAAATTGGTTAATATTGTAGCAAATTAAAAAGAGGAGTGTAATCAAAATGGAAGAAATAACAATTAAAGAATTAGCAGACAAAATAACTTCAAGCAGTCCTATTAACATAGTAGATGTTAGAGAAGACGAAGAAGTAGCAATGGGTGTAATACCTGGTGCAAAACACATCCCAATGGGAGAAATACCAAACGAATTAAATCATTTTAAAGAGAATGAAACATATTATATAGTATGTGCTGGTGGCGTTAGAAGCGCTAAAGTTGTAGAATATTTAAACGACCATGATATAGACGCTGTGAACGTTGAAGGCGGCATGAATGCGTGGGGCGACGAAGGACTTGAAAATAAAAGAGTTTAAATAAACTCGCAATATTAACTATTATGAAAAACAAGGGTAAGACATTAATAATGTCTTACCCTTGATTTATTTATGCTTAATGTGAAGAGAGTATAGCGCTAACGAGCAAGAAATTTTGAACAAGCTTGTTAGCGATGTAATTCCTAAGAATTATATAACGAAGCGTTATGCCCGGCAACATAACCAGTAACAAGTGCACTTGTTATATTATATCCACCTGTATAACCGTGAATGTCTAAGACTTCACCTGAGAAGAATAAGCCTGAACAAATTTTTGAATGCATCTTATTTGGTTCGATTTCTTTTATATTTACGCCACCACCAGTAACGAATGCTTTATCGATTGGTAAAGTTCCGTTAACAGTAAAAGTGAATGCTTTTAAGTTTTCTACGAAAGTCTTGATAGATTGTTGTGACAAATTGTGATAAGTTACATCCAAATTTATATCTGACTGTTCTAATAGAAAATGCAGATAACGTTCCTGTATTAAACCTTTTAACGCATTTTTAATAGCTTTATTTGGTTCGTCTTTTAATTTTTTTATAATTTGTTGTTCTAAATCATGTTGTTTTATTTCTGGAAAGGCATCAATAGCCATTTTAATCTCTTGTTTCTTTTGTGATTTTTGTTCTTTATATACGAATTGGCTACATCTTAATGCGGCTGGTCCTGAAACACCGAAGTGGGTAAACAACATATCCATTTGATGTGTAATTCTTGGTTTTCCATTTTTCTTTAGAACGGAAAGCCCTATGTCTTGTAAACTGAGGCCTTGTAATATTTTATTTTTAATGAATGGTTCACTTGATTTAATAGGTACTTCAGTTGGGAATAATTCAGTTATAGTATGTCCAAGTTGTTCAGCAAATTTGTAGCCATCTCCAGTTGAACCTGTATGTGGGACGCTACAACCACCGGATGCTATAATAACTGTTTGTGAAGGTATGAAAGTACCATTTTGTAATGTTACACCAGTTATTTGTTGATTTTCACTTTCGATTGATGATACTGTAGTTTCTTGGCGAATTTCAACGCCGTTATCTTTAATGGCTTTTACGAGTGCATCGACTACATCTTGTGCTCTATTTGAAACAGGGAACATGCGTCCATGATCTTCTTCTTTAAGGTTTACATCACGAGATTCGAAGAAATCAATAATAGATTCATTATCAAAAGTCGAAAATGGGCTGTATAAAAACTTTCCGTTTCCTGGAATGTTTTTTATTATCTCTTCGTATGGGAGTCGATTTGTAACGTTACATCTCCCACCACCAGATATACGAAGTTTTCGGCCGAGGCCTTTTTTCTTTTCTATTAATAGAACGCTTTGACCATCTTTACTGGCACTGTAGGCAGCCATTAAACCACTTGGTCCTGCGCCTATTATAATTGTATGATACATAAGTTACCTCCAAAGATTTATGTAATGATATTTTAACGAATAATGGTTTTTAAAAAAAGTAGTACAATAGAAATAAACCTGTTATTATTAAATTTAAAAGTAAATTGAGATAGGGATGAAAATATGTCAGAGAGTAAAGCGCTTGTGAGAGGGACATTTTTACTCACAGCTAGTATTTTAATTACAAAAATATTAGGTATTTTATACTTAATTCCTTTTTACGCTATAATCGGCGATGAAAAAAATCTTGCACCATTTACATATGCTTATCAACCATACACAATCATGATAACAATCGCAACTGCTGGTGTACCATTAGCAGCTGCTAAATATGTATCTAAATATAACGCATTAGGTGCTTATAAAGTAAGTCAAAAATTATACCGATCGAGTTTTATAGTAATGTCTATTACTGGTTTAATTGGATTCTTATTACTGTTCTTCTTATCACCAACGATAGCTCAATTAACATTAGCAAACAAAGGTGGTATAGAAGGTGGATGGAAAGTTGAAGATATTACTAATGTAATTCGTACTATTAGTTTTGTTGTTCTTTTTATTCCTTTATTAGCAACTTGGAGAGGTATTTTCCAAGGCTTCAACTCAATGGGTCCTACTGCAGTTTCTGAAGTGACTGAACAAATTGCTCGAATTGCATTTATTTTAGGTGGAAGTTACATTGTTTTATATGTAATGGATGGTTCAGTGTTAGTAGCGAACCAAGTTGCTACTTTTGCAGCTGGGATAGGTGCGATTGTTGCCCTATTAACGTTATTATATTACTGGATAAAACGTAGACATTTAATTAAAGCAGAAGTTGCACAAGATACGAGCGATATAGATGTTTCTTATGTCAAAATATATAAAGAAATCATTAAATACAGTATTCCATTTGTAATTGTAAGTTTATGTTTTCCAATCATAAATTTAATAGACCAGTTTACACATAATACTGGACTTGCTATAGGTGGAGTAAATAGTTCTCTTCACGATGTTTATTTTACAATGCTTAGCATGACTACTAATAAAATTGTAATGATTCCTACTTCATTAGCGGCAGGTTTCGCTGTAAGTTTAGTACCGTTTATTACTAACACTTACAATTCAGGAAGAATTGATGAAATGCATATACAAATAAGAAAATCATTAGGAGTACTACTATATTTAACTGTTCCAGCTTCATTAGGTATTATGGTATTAGCACAACCATTGTACAATGTGTTTTATAGTTATAGTCCAATGGGTACAGAAATTCTATTCTGGTATGCGCCAGTTAGTATATTAATAGCGTTATTATCAGTAACAGCATCGATGCTTCAAGGTATTGATAAACAAGCATTAACAGTATGGATAGTGATTGGCGCATTAGGCGTTAAAGCAATCATCAATTTACCTTTAATTATTGCTTTTAATACTTTAGGAGCAGTATTAGGTACTGCAATTGCACTATTGATCGCAGTAGCATTAAATTGTTATGTTCTTTGGAAACATGCTAATTATAAGTTTAATGTAACAATTCAACATACATTGAGAATTCTATTTTATACAATTATCATGATGTTGTTCGTAGAATTAAGTTACTTTATTATTTCATTAATTATTGATCCAACATCGAAATTGGGTGCTTTAATAGTATTAATAGTAGGTGCTCTAGTTGGTATGATTGTATATGGTTATTTAACAATGCGTTCTCGTTTAGCTGATGAATTCTTTGGTGATTTAACTGCTAAAATAAGACGTAAAATTAAGTGGGTGTAGAAATGAGACTAGATAAATTTTTAGCTAATGCTGGAATTGGAACTCGAAAAGAAGTTAAAAAATTTGTAAAACAAAATTTAGTAACTGTTAATGATGAACTGGTTAAAAAACCAGATATTCATATTAATCCAGAAGAAGATATTGTCGTTTTTGATGAAATACCTATAGAATACGAACCAGTTGTTTATTTAATGATGAACAAGCCAGCAGGATTTATATCAGCGACTGAAGATGATGAGCACGAAACAGTTATCGATATCGTTCCAGAATATATGCATATGGATTTATTCCCAGTTGGAAGATTAGATAAAGACACAGAAGGGTTATTATTACTAACAAATGACGGGAAATTTTCTCATCAATTAATGAATCCTAAACATAAAGTGCCAAAAAAATATTATGTTGAAGTTGATGGTCATATAAAAGAAGAAGCGATTGGAATTTTTAAAAATGGAATAGATCTAGGTGACTTCACTTCATCTCCAAGCGAATTAGAAATTATAGAAGATGATGTTCAATCAAAAGCATATGTGACGATTTATGAAGGTAAATTTCATCAAGTGAAAAGAATGTTTCATTCAATTGATTGTGAAGTTACGTATTTAAAACGGATTCAAATAAATAATTTGAGCTTGGATGAAGAATTAGCTTTAGGTGAATATAGACATTTACTTGAAGAAGATTTTAAATTATTAGGATTATAAGAATAATTATATGTTTGAAAAATACTGTGTTGGGTAAACTAGTATTATTAAATAAATAGAGGTGGATATAAAATGGCTAAAAAAGCAGGATTATTTAGAACATTAGTTGTATTAGGGGGAACTGCAGCAGCAGTAGTATTATCTAAAAAAGAAAACAGAGATAAGCTAAAAAATGAATATGATAAATATAAAGAAGACCCTGAAAATTATAAAGCATCAGCAAAAGAAAAAGCGTCTGAAATAAAAGATAAGGCACAAAACGAATATTCTAAATACAAAGAAGATCCAGAGTCTTATAAAGAAAAAGCTAAAACAGAATTGAAAAAAGCTAAAGAAAATCCTAAAGGCTATGCTTCAGATGCAAAATCACGTTTAAAAAAAGATGATAGTGATAACACTGATTTACGTGAAGCTAAATTCGATGATGAAGGTGGAACAGCAAACGGTAATTTAAGAATTGTGACTGAAGAAGATTTAAAAAAATAATATTTTATTTTAAGACCGACAGTTTTGTCGGTCTTTTTTACTCTATAAGGTCGATAAAAATTCGGGAAATAAAAATGTTAAATACACACGACTATAGTCGTATGTATAAGGAAATAATACGTAGTTAAAAAACTTAAGAATTTTTGGTATTTCTATTTCATATTTTTAAAATTTTCATGTATCATATAGATAACTATTCAAGTAAGAAAGAGATGATTTCCGATGTGGAGAAATAAAGTTAAAGAATATGAAAAAGATATTGTTGAAGACTTAAAAGGTTTATTAAGCATTGAAAGTGTAAGAAATGATGCAGAAAGTAATGTTGATGAACCAGTTGGCCCAGGTCCGAAAAAAGCACTGAATTACATGTATAAACTCGGAGAAAGAGATGGGTTTAGTTATAAAGATATTGAAAACATAGTCGGAAGAATCGAAGCGGGTAAAGGTGATGACTTATTAGGAGTTTTATGTCATGTAGACGTAGTACCAGCAGGTGCCGGTTGGGACACAGATCCATTTGACCCAGTAGAAACAGAAGATACTATTATCGCTAGAGGTACTTTAGATGATAAAGGTCCTACAATTGCAGCTTACTACGCTGTAAAAATATTAGAAGATATGAAAGTAGATTGGAAAAAACGAATACATATCATTGTAGGAACAGATGAGGAATCTGATTGGCAGTGTACTGATAGGTATTTTGAAACTGAAGAAATGCCTTCAATCGGTTTCGCTCCTGATGCAGAGTTTCCATTAATTTATGGTGAAAAGGGAATCGTCACTTTTAATATTTTACAATCTGGTTATGAAGAAGACGATGACGAGCCTGAAGTTGAATTAAAAGCATTCTTCTCGGGTGAACGTTTTAACATGGTACCTGATACTGCTCAAGCCAAACTTTTAATTAAAGAACAAATGACAAACGTTGTTCAAAATTTCGAAACATTTTTAGAAGAGAATGAAATTGAAGGTGAAACTTCAATAGATGAAGGTTTCTTGAATTTAACTGTTCATGGTAAATCGGCTCATGGTATGGATCCATCACAAGGTATTAACGCAGGCTTACTTTTAATACAATTTTTAAACAATTTAAATTTAGATAAATATGCAAATTCATATGTGAAATTTGCCAATGATTATTTAGTAAATTCGCCAAATGGTGAAAAAATGGGTATGAAATTTGCGACTGAAGAAATGGGAGAAGTAACTACTAATACTGGAATAATGAGTTATACTGATGTTGATGGTGGACAATTTGGTATTAATTTGAGATATCCAGAAGGTTTCAACTTTGAACAATCTTTAACACGATTTACTGAAGAAATTGCGGATAGAGGATTTGAAATAGATATGGATAAACATCAGGAACCTCATTACGTAGATAAGAATGATCCGTTTATCGATAAATTATTGTCTGCATACCGCAACCAAACTAAAGACTTATCAGAGCCGTTTACAATTGGTGGAGGCACTTATGCTCGCAATCTAGATAAAGGCGTTGCATTTGGAGCAATGTTTAAAGAATCAGAAGATTTAATGCATCAAAAAAATGAATATATTACAAAAAAACAATTATTTGATGCAACTGCTATTTATTTAGAAGCTATATATAATATTTGTGTAAAGGATGATGTAGAGTGACATTTGTATATATTAATGATGAATTTGTAGATGAATCAGAAGGCAAGGTTAGTTATACTGATAGAGGTTATAATTTCGGCGATGGTATATACGAATATATACGCATCTATGACGGTAATGCATTCACAGCTAAAGAACACTTTGAACGCTTATTCAGAAGTGCAAAGGAAATTGGCTTAAATTTAGAAGAATATACTGTAAAAAGCTTAACAGAATTAATTGAAGAATTGGCAGAAAAAAATAACGTCAAAAATGGTGGCGTATATATCCAAGTAACACGAGGAGTCGCACCAAGAAATCATCCTTTCCCAGAAGCGAGCACGAAACCTGTATTCTCAGCATTTTCTAAAAGTTATGAAAGACCATACGATGAATTAGAAAATGGCATAAAAGCAATTACTGTAGATGATATTAGATGGTTAAGATGTGATATTAAAAGCTTGAATTTACTTGGTAATGTCCTAGCTAAAGAGAAAGCAACTCAAAGTGATGCTGGAGAAGCTATCATGCATAGAGATGGAATTGTAACAGAAGGAAGTTCTAGCAATGTTTTTGCTGTAAAAGACAGTGAAATATATACACACCCAGCGAATAATTTAATTTTAAATGGTATTACAAGAAGAGTTATCAATGAGATAGCTAACGAATTGAATATACCATTTGTTGAGGAACCTTTTGATGTAGAATTTTTGAAAAGTGCTGATGAAGTTATAGTTTCAAGTACTTCAATTGAAGTTATGCCGGTAATTCAAGTGGATGACACATTCATTTCTGATGGTACAGTAGGTAAAATTACAAAAGAATTACAAAAATCGTTTAACAATTATATAGAGTCAAACATAGAAAAAATATTTTAGTGTAATTTATTAATATAGTGTAAACCACGTAAATACTGAACTTTATAGATATTTTGTATCTGAATAGGTTCAAAATACCCCAAAGTTTTCATTTATGTGGTTGAAATCTGCACAGAAAAATAATAAAATTTAAATCAAGCGCACTAAAATGACAAAAAATAAACGGGTTTTTTAAGATTAAGTAATGACTCTTGAAAATTGATGTTCATGAGTCTTTTTCTTTTTCTGAAAGTGAGGTGGATAGGTTGGAACATTTTTATCAATTAGGATGGACATTAGACTCAGCAGGTGGGGCATCTGGTGAAGCATATATGGCAGAACAAGACGGCCGCAAACTCTTCCTAAAAAGAAATTCAAGCCCCTTCTTAACAGCTTTGTCAGCTGAAGGGATTGTACCAAAATTAGTTTGGACAAAAAGAATTGAAACTGGAGAAGTTGTAACTGCACAACATTGGAAAAATGGTCGAGAGTTAGTCCAAGATGAAATGAATTCTAACCGCGTTGCCAAACTTCTTAAAAAAATACATTCTTCAAAACAATTACTTAATATGTTAAAGCGTATGGAAATGAAACCTATGCACCCAGAGTTATTATTTAATAAAATTAATAGTTCTTTATCTAGGCACGTATTAGCGAATAGAACTGTTAGAAAAGCGTTGCTATATTTAGAAGAAAATATGCCAATGCTAGATAGTCGCTTCTATACTGTTATTCATGGCGATGTGAATCATAATAATTGGCTTTTATCTGATCAAGACGAATTATACTTAGTAGATTGGGAAGGCGCGATGATTGCTGACCCTGCTATAGATATAGGTATGATATTGTATACTTATGTTGATGAAAAAGATTGGGTTGATTGGTTAAGTAAGTATGGTATTAATGATACACATGACTTAAAGAAAAGAATGAAATGGTATACGCTTATACAGGCTATTGCTATGGTTGAGTGGTACGAAGAGAAAAAACGCTATAATGATATGAATGATTGGTTGAATTTCTTAAGTGAAGTCATGAATCGAAATGTATTTATATAAGGAGTTACTTTGAATGAGAATGAGAAATAAACCTTGGGCAGATGATTTCTTAAAAAGTCATCCCCAAATTGTTGATGTTGATTTGAATCAGCAGTATAAAATGGCTGAATGGTTTGAAAAAGACCAACCAATACACATCGAAGTTGGTACAGGTATGGGTAGGTTTATAACTGAAACGGCAAGACGTCATCCAGAAATTAATTATGTTGCAATAGAAAGAGACAAAAACGTCATGGTTCGAGTATTAGAAAAAGTAAAAGAATTAGAACTTGAGAATATTAAGTTGATTAATCAAGATGCTAAATTACTTACAGAGTACTTTGTAGAAAATGAAGTATCGAGAATTTATTTAAACTTTTCTGATCCATGGCCGAAAACACGTCACACAAAACGTAGATTAACGTTTTCATCGTTTTTAGAAATCTATCGACATATATTAAAGAAAGACGGACAAATCCACTTTAAAACAGATAACCAAGGATTGTTTGAATATAGTTTAGAAAGTATGTCAGCCTTCGGAATGACATTCGACTTAATCAATTTAAACTTACATGAGAATGAACCAGAAGAGAACATACGCACAGAATATGAAGACAAATTCTCAAACAGAGGATTTAGAATCTATCGTATGGAAGCAAGTTTTAAATAATGTAGTTAAAAAGGACGAGACAGCCATGTCTCGTCCTTTTTTTCTTTTCTATATAATAAAAAGCGTTTATAATTATATAAAAAATATTGGAGGTTTGCCGATGCAAAATATAGTATATTTTACTTCTTTAATTAATAGAATTGATAAAAGTTCACTTGATAGTCAAATGGCTACTTTTTTGAAGGGACTAGAAGGCGAAGCAATTATTTATCAAAAACTAAAACTAATTAATCATTTACCATTTCTCTACAATATTGAACTTAATATAAATAATAGAGTACAAATAGATTTTTTAGTCGTTTCTGATGATTATGTTTATCACTTTGAAATAAAAAATTATAGTGGTGATTACTATATAAAAAACGACCAATTTATAAATGATTATGGAAGTATGTTTTATACACCATTTCAACAGTTATATCGAGCTAATAATGAATTACAACTGCTTTTAAAGAAATGTGAAATTAATAGAGAAATAAAGACTATACTAATCTTCACTAATCCCACTTTTACTTTAAAATCCCAAATACCGCCCCAATATGAAGTTCTATTACCAACTGAATTACATAAAATCCAAAGATTGTTCAAAAATTATAAAACAGCAGAAAATCATAGAATTTTAAAAATAATTGAAGAGGAAAAGAATACTTTTTCTGACATATATCAAAATAATAAGAGAGTCCCATTTGATGATATTAAACATGGCTTGAAGTGCCCGAATTGTAAAAGCGTTGATAAACTAAACATAAGCGAGAAGAAGAAAAGTGTATGTTGTACTATCTGCTCAAATAAGTTTAGTAGAAGAAGTATATATTTGTATAACTTAAAAGAACTGTTTATTTGTATAGGCGAACCATTTACATTACAAGATGCAGAAAGATGGTGTAGTACTAATAATAAACACACACTGAGAAGAATTTGTAATAAATATTTTGAAATTATTGAAGGCAAGCCAAGAAAGTATTACTTAAAACTTTAAAATTGTATTAAAAGCCGAAGTACAATTTCGAAATGTAGCAAGACGATGTCCATGTGCAACATAGCGCTCCCGAATGTAGCAAGACGATGTCCATGTGCAACATAGCGCCCCCGAATGTAGCAAGAGAAGGTCGACGTGCAACATAGCGCTCCCGAAAGTTCCAAGACGCGGTCGACGTACAACATAGCACTCACAACTACTCTTTTACCATCACAAAACATATTTATCTAAACCTTGATGGGTGTTCATTATAATAATAAATGATAAAATAATAATGAATGGAGGGGAATATATTGTTTAATATTGGAGAATTCAATTTATATCCATTACAAGGTGGTATTACGAATATGGACGGTGGAGCCATGTTTGGTGTTGTACCAAGACCATTATGGACGAAGAAGTATCCGTGTAATGAACGCAATCAAATACCACTAGTATGTCATCCTATTTTAATACAAAATAATAATCATAATGTGATTATTGATACTGGTGTGGGTAATGGAAAATTTACTGAAAAACAAAAACGTAATTATGGAGCTACATATGAAAGTGATATACATGGTTCTTTAGAACAATTTAACTTAACAGTTGATGATATAGATATTGTAATTATGTCACATATGCACTTTGATCATGCTTGTGGGCTAACAACGCCGGATGGTCAATCTGTATTTAAAAATGCTGTCATTTACACTTCGCAAATAGAGTGGAATGAAATGAGAGCACCTAATATTAGAAGTAAGTCTACTTATTGGGAAGAAAACCATAAAAATATTGAACATCAAGTTGTTACATTCAAAGATGAATTTGAAGTTATACCTGGTATAACGATGAAACATACAGGAGGCCATAGCGCGGGACATTCAGTTATTGAAATTGAAAGCAATGGGGAAAAAGCAGTTCATATGGCAGATATATTTCCAACATTTGCACACTTAAATCCACTTTGGGTTACAGCATATGACGATTATCCTATGGATTCTATTAATGCTAAAGAAAGATTAATACAAAAATATATAAAAGAAAATTATTGGTTCTTGTTTTATCACGATATTAATCATTTTGCAGTTAAGATTGATGATGAAACGAGAAAAATTAAAAACGATATCAGAAGGGATGAGCTAATTGAAGTATAATTTTGATGAAGTTATCGATAGAAGAGGTACAGCTACAGTTGCTTATGACGGGCAACAAAAAGTATATGATTACGAGAATTTAGAACCATTTTGGATAGCTGATATGGATATTAAAACGCCTGAATTTATTATAGAACATTTGAAAAATAAATTAGATCAAGCACATTTTGGTTATTTAGTGTGGAAACAAGATGAATATTTAAATGCGATTAAAAATTGGTATAAAAAAAGATTCAGCGTTAACGTTCAAAAAAATGATATATACTATGTGCCAAGTATATTATTCACAGTCACAGAAGTGATTCGTGAATTTACGAAAGAAGGCGAAGGTGTTCTTATTCATACACCATCTTATAATGCTTTTCTTAACCTTATAGAAGGAAATAAAAGAGAGGTAGTTGAATCTCCTCTTATCCAAACTGATGAAGGCTATAAATTAGACGTAGAACAATTTGAAAAAGTAGCTTCTAGGGAAGATGTGAAAGTTTTAGTATTTTGTAATCCTCACAATCCAACAGGTAAAGTTTGGACTAAAGAAGAATGTGAGCAAATAAAAGAAATATGTGAGAGACATGATGTGTTTATAGTTTCTGATGAAATTCATATGGATTTTGTAAGAAGTGAAAACGGCTTTTATTCTATGGCAAATCTTATGCAGTTAGATTCTCCAATTTTAGTGGTAACAGGCTTAGGAAAGACATTTAACTTAGCTAGTTTAGCAAGTAGCTATATGATTACAAAACATCGCTATTTTACAATGCAATTTAATAGAAAACTAGGAACTTATTATGGACTTGCAGCTGCAAATACTTTAGCGGTAGAGGCGGTAAAAGTTGCATATAACCAAGCTGAAGAGTGGGTTGATCAATTAAACGATCATATAGAACGAAATATGAGAATTTTAAAAGAATTCGTAGATAATGAAATGTCAGATCAATTAAGTTTCATTAAGCCTGAATCGACATATTTAGCATGGATTGATTTCTCGAATAGTGGTTATAGCGAGGAAAAAGTACAAAAAGCGTTACAGTCTGTTGGTAAAATCGCGACTGGTATTGGAAATTCATATGAGCTTGATGAAAGTCATCACTTTAGACTTAATGTAGCATGTAGTGAAGATAAATTAATTGGTGGATTAGAAGCTATTAAACAATCATTTAACGCTTTAGACAACGATGAAATAGAATAAAGAAAACATAACGTACAAAAAATGTACGTTATGTTTTCTTTGAAAATTAAATTTCATAAATGTCTATAACTTGACCATTGAAAGCATCGGCAATAAATTCGTAATGGACTGGGCTACCATTTTTGTTAATTGTTATTCCACCATGAACTACTTTAGTTTCAATACCAAACTTTTGGTAGGTCTTTGGGATATGTAAAATGTAAGAACCTTCAACGTCATTAAATTGGCTTTTTACTTGTTTTAAAATTTCTTCGCAGCTGTAATGTTTAAATTGTTTAAAGTAAATTAATGCTGTAAGAATCCCTATACCAGTAAAAATTGAAAACAATAACATGACTAGTCGCAACTTATTATTTTGCATGACCATGCCTCCTTTAACTTAAATCTAGTGTACCATAAAGAAAGAATGATAGATAAAATTTTAGCAAGGAGAATCATTATGACACAAATTGGACAAGAAACAATAAATAGAATGAGAACTTTGACTGAATTACATGCTGTACCTGGCTTTGAAGGTGAAGCTCGTGAATATTTAAAAGAACAAATGAAACCTTTTGTTGATGAAATAATCGGAGATAATATGGGGAGTATTTATGGTGTAAAAAAATCTAAAAAAGAAAATGCACCAAAAGTTTTAGTTGCAGCCCATATGGATGAAATTGGATTTATGGTAACAGAAATGACAAAAGAAGGCATGTTGAAATTCACACCTTTAGGTGGTGTATCATCTGATGTATGGTTATCACAAACGTTGCAATTAAAAACAAGAGATAATCAATATTACAATGGCGTAGTAGGTAGTATTCCGAAACATTTTAGAACTGGTAAAGAATCTGGTGTTGCAATTGAAGATATGTTGTTAGACGTTGGAGCAGAAAATATGCAACAACTTAAAGATATGGGAATCAATATTGGAGATACAATTGTACCTAGAACAAATCTAGAGCAACTCACTGAAAACAGAATTTTAGCTAAAGCATGGGATAATAGATATGGATGTTTAGTTGGGTTAGAATTATTAGAAGCAGTTAAAGATATTGATTTAGATGTTGATTTATATGTAGGCGCTAACGTACAAGAAGAGGTTGGATTACGCGGTGCTTCAGCAAGTGTTAACTTAATAGAACCTGACTTAGCCTTAGTAGTAGACTGTTCACCTGCCAATGATATGAAAGGTCATATCGGATTATCTGGAGCACTAGGTGAAGGTGTGTTAATAAGAATTCTTGATAGAACTATGATTTTATCTGAAAGAATGAGAGACTATTTAATTAATATAGTTGAAGAAAAAGATATTAATCATCAATATTTCCAATCACCGGGAGGTACAGATGGCGGTGAGATTCATAAAGCATTAACAGGTATACCAACTGCAGTTATTGGTGTTTGTGCACGTTATATTCATACAAGTAAAGCGATATATGATGTTAGAGATTATTTAAATGCTAAACAATTATTAGTAGAAATTGTTCAAGACATTAATAAAGAAAAAATCGAACATTTAAAATATAATTAGAATTTAAATAAACTAGCAGATAGTTAAATTCCATATCTTGCTATTATTAAGGTTAATTATATAAGACACATGTCGTTATTAATATTAAATTTAATAATGATATGTGTTTTTTTATAGTATAATCTTTTTTAAGGAGTGTGAATAATGATCAAAATAAAATCTTTTTTTAGTAGAACGATTATAGATGGATTAAGTTATATGGCTTTAGGTTTATTTAGTACTTTAATTGTAGGGCTTATAATTGAAACACTTGGCCGTACATTGAATACATATTTTGATACATCAATAATGATTGAAATAGGAAAGTTAGCACAAAATTTAACTGGAGCTGGGGTAGGGGTAGCTGTTAGTTATGGTTTAGGTGCCTCGCCGCTCATCATTTTTGCAACAGTGGTAACTGGTATGTATGGTTACGAACAAGGAGGGGCGGTTGGCAGTTATTTATCTTCAGTCTTTGCAAGTGAATTAGGAAAAGTATATTCAGGGAAAACTAAAATAGATATTATTTTGTCTCCAATTTTGACATTATTAGTAGGTGTTTGTATTGCGAAATTTATCGCACCATTTATAGATGCGTTTATGAAACACTTAGGAAATTGGATCCAAATAAGCACGGAACAACAGCCTTTATTGATGGGAATATTCGTAAGTTGCTTAGTAGGAATGACTTTATCTAGTCCGATTTCTAGTGCAGCTTTATCTTTAATGTTAGGTTTGAGTGGAACAGCCGCAGCAGCAGCCACTATTGGTGGATGTTGTCACATGGTAGGATTTGCAGTAACAGGATATAGAGATAATGGTATTTCAGGTATCATTGCACACGGAATTGGAACAAGTAAGTTACAAATTTCAAATTACTTAAAACACCCATTTATTTTAATTCCACCTGTAGTAGCCAGTATTGTAGTAGCTCCAATAATGACAGTGTTTTGGCCGATGGAAAATAATGCAGCTGGAGCTGGCATGGGTTCAAGTGGGTTTGTTGGTCAAATTATGACAATACAAACGATGGGCGCATCTACAGAAGTATGGTTACAAATTCTATTCTTCCATTTCTTATTACCGGCTGTAGTCAGTTTATTTGTTTATCATATACTGAAAAGATATCATATGATTAAAGGTGGACAACAAACAATTATGATAGGAAGTGTAAAAAAATGAAACAATTAACATCAATAGAAGAATTTAATCAATTAACAAATGACCCAACCGTTTTCATGTTCACGGCTTCATGGTGTCCTGATTGCCATTTTATTGACCCGGATTTACCGGCATTAGAACAAAAATACAATGATTATCAGTTCGTCTCGGTAGATAGAGATGAATTTATTGAATTATGCCAAGAAGTTGGTGTGATGGGTATTCCGAGTTTTGTAGCATTTGATAATCAAAAAGAACTAGGAAGATATGTTGGAAAAGAAAGAAAAACTATAGAACAAATAAGTGAATTTATAGAAGGATTGAAGAAATAAATTGAAAAAAAGTAGGTTGAAATAAAAGTTGATTTTATTTCTCGAAACCTACTTTTTTCATTGATTTAAATAAGTTTATCACTGTAACATGGCGCTAATTTGTTGTAAACTAGATAAAGGTATAAAAATAGGAGTGTTATGTATGAATGTCTTTCAAATGAGAGATTTACTAAAAGAACGCTTGAAATCATTAGATGCTAATTTCAAGTTTGATAGAGAAGATGAAAGTTTAAGAATTGAACGTAAAGATAACCAAAAAGGTTTATCAGTAAAAATTTCACCAATTATTGCAAAGTATAAAAATAGTGGAGATAAAATTGTAGATGAAATTGTTTATTATGTAACTGAAACAATTCATGCAATGCAAGATGAATCTACTAAGGAAATCAGTAAAATAGAAATACTACCTGTAATTAGATCTACAAGTTTCCATAAAGAAACTAAAGAAGGTACTCCATTTATAATAGATGAACATACAGCCGAAACAAATATTTATTATGCGTTGGATTTAGGCAACACTTATAGATTAATCGATGAATCTATGTTAGAAGAACTAAATATGTCTCATAATCAAATAAAAGAACAAGCTTTATTTAACATTAAAAAAAGAAAAACATCATATAAATCTGATGAAGTACAAGGTAATACATTTTATTTTGTGAATACAAATGATGGATATGATGCTTCTAGAATTTTAAATCAGTCATTCCTTAAGGATGTTTATCAAAATATCGAAGGAGAAATGCTTCTTGCAACACCTCATCAAGATGTGTTGGTTATTTGTGACATCAAAAATGAAATAGGCTATGATGTGGTAGCGCAAATGAATATGCATTTCTTCCAAAATGGTTTAGTGCCTATAACTTCGCTGTCATTCTCTTACAAACCGGATGAACCATTAGAACCTATATTTATATTAGGTAAAAATCATTCACGTAAAAGGAATAAAGAAGTAATAGAAAGATTAGAAAAAAATAGAGAAATATTTAAAAATATGAAAAATAATGAAAAGAAATGATAAGGAGTTATAATTATGAATTTATTTTATAATAAAAATGGTATTGGGGATGTATTGTTAGTTTCATTAGAACCATCAACAGAAAATTTGGAATATGAAAATCAAAATGATATTACAATTATAAAAAGCGATGGCAACATTGTTGGTTTTAATATTTTTAATGCTTCTAAATATGTTCAAATTGAAGGAAATGGAAATATCAAAACTGAAGAAAAACATGTTAGTAGTATTCAAGATTTACTAGAAAAGAATAATATCAACTATAAATTAGAAGTTGATTTATCACCTAAATTTGTAGTAGGGTTTGTTAAAGAAAAATCTAAACATCCGGATGCAGATAAATTATCTGTATGTAAAATCGATGTTGGAAACGAAACATTACAAATTGTATGCGGAGCTCCAAATATAGAGCAAGATCAAAAAGTAGTCGTAGCTAAAGTAGGAGCAGTTATGCCAAGTGGTATGATTATTAAAGACGCAGAATTACGTGGCGTTCCTTCAAGTGGCATGGTTTGTTCTATGAAAGAGCTAGATTTAGAAGGTGCTCCGAAAGAAAAAGGTATAATGGTATTAGATGATAGTTATACTGTAGGAACACCATTTTTTGAAGATGAAAGGTAGTGAACCTATGAGTTGGTTTGATGATATATTCGGTCAGTCTAAAAATAAACAAAAAAATAAAGAAAAAGAAAATGAAAATATTTCTTTTGACCATGGTTCAGAAGATGAAGAAGTAAATGAAGAAATTTATAAAAGACCAAGAGGTAAATTTAGATTTCCAATAGATATGGATGTTGACGCTGAAACTGAAACAGAGACTGAACAAAATTCTGATCAAGAGCATGATTCACAACAAGAATATAACTACTATGATGAGCGATTTTACAATGAAAATGAAGCGTCATATCCAACAAATAGAAGAAGGCGTCGCAGAAGAAGTCATGACGGAGAAGAAGCACCCTCTGAACCACAACCTAAAAAAGACAAGGGTGTTTATGAGAACAAACGTTTAACAAGACCTTCTAGCACTGAACAATATTCTTCAGTTTTCAAAAAGAAATCTGTTCATGATAAAGAAGACGATGCTTTCAATCGAAGATTATCTTCTTTAAATCAACCTAAGTTTCACGCTTCAGAAGTGCCTTCTGCTATATTTGGAATGAGAAAACAAAAAGATGTTCCAAACAGTGGTTTAAAAGAACCTTCTACACCTGATACTTCTAACATCAAAGAAGAAGATAACAAAGATAGTAACGGATATGAGAGCACTGATAATCAAAGTAGCAATAGTGAAGTGGTACGTGATACGCCCACTTATTCAAAGACGGACAATACTATAAATATTGAAAATATATACGCTTCTCAAATTGTTTCTGAAATTAGAAAAGAGCGAGAAAAGAAGCTTCAAAAGAAAAAACAATTTGAAAAAGCTTTAAGAGAAAAAAGAGAACAAGAACTACAAAATATTCAATCTGAAGAAGAAAAATCTCAAATTAAACAACAAGACGAATTTTTCAAAAAACAGGCATCTTTTATTAAAAATAATCAAATCGATGAAGAGCCGGAAGATAACACTGAAGAAACTACAACTGAAGACATTAAGTCATCAGATGATTATATTACACAACCTAACAGTGACGAAAATGAGTTGAAATTTGAAGAAGAAAGCTCTAAAGAGTCATTGCAACCAGATGTAAACGACATGACTACATATGAATTTAAAGAAATAAATTTGGATATTGATGAAGAACCAGAAGAACAAAAACAACAACAAGAAGAAAATCTTGATGTTGAAGAAATCGATGGAATAGAACCAGCTAAAGAAGAAAACTCAGAAGATTTAGACGTACAGTTTGAAGAATTAACAGAATTAGCTACAGAAGAATCAAATAATGAGTCTTTAGATAATCAATCTGAAAACAGAGAACCAGTAGAAGAAACAGCGAAATCCTCAGATTTACAATTTGAAGAAGTTGAAGATACAGAAATAAAGCGTGTTCCTAATGAAAGTGAATATAATAGTATCGAAGAAGAAAACTTTGTAGAAGATGATATTGAATTTGAGGAAGTTCCAGAAAACTCTAATGAATATTTTGAAGAAGAAGTTATAGAAGGGGTAGAGTCCGCCTTTAATGGAAATGAAAATAACGATAATTTCAAAGAAGATAATTTTGTAGAAGATGATATTGAATTTGAAGAAGTCCCAGAAACGACTAATGAAGACTTTGAAGAAAAAGATGACGACGAAGAACTGTCATTTATAGATGATGAGTTTACGACATCAGAAAAAGAATTAAATGAAACTGAAGATACTCAATCTAAAGTTGAAATCTCTGAATCAAACGAAGAACTTGAAGATAAGTCACAGTTGAGAGATGAACCAAAAAATAAAAAGAAATCTTTAGAACCAGTACTTAAACCTAATAATAAAAAATCATCTCCATTTAATGTTGTTATGACACCTTCAGATAAAAAGAAATATCATACATTTAAAAATCAGACTTCAACAAATGTAAAGCAAGAAACTAAAGTGAATAATGCTTCTGAAAATAATCAGACGAATAATGATTTCGACAACGAGAGCCATGAAACAGTGACAAAACGTAAAGGACCATCATTTGTATTACCACCATTGACAATTTTAGACGATGTAGTTGAACAAGAGGATAATACAGAATGGTTAGAAGAGAAGAAAAAAGAATTAGACGAAGCGTTTTATCACTTTAATGTACCTGCTCATGTTGTCAATATGATACAAGGGCCAACTGTAACTCGCTTTGAACTATCTGTAGAAAAAGGCGTTAAAGTTTCAAGAATTACAGCACTTCAAGATGATATAAAAATGGCATTAGCAGCAAAAGATATAAGAATCGAAGCGCCAATTCCAGGAACGAGTTTAGTAGGTATTGAAGTGCCAAATCAAACACCTAGAAAAATACCATTAGGTCAAATGATTACATCTAAAGCTTTTCAACAAGCTGAAAGTAAATTAACAGTAGCTATGGGCTTTAAGATTAATAATGAACCTTTATTAATGGATATTTCAAAAACACCGCACGCATTAATAGCTGGAGCTACTGGTTCAGGAAAGTCAGTATGTATCAACGCAATTTTGACGAGTTTGTTATACAAAAATCATCCTGATGAATTGAAGTTGCTACTCATTGATCCAAAAATGGTAGAACTAGCGCCATATAACGATTTACCACATCTAGTTTCACCAGTTATTACAGATGTTAAAGCTGCTACAGCAAGTCTTAAATGGGCTGTAGAAGAAATGGAAAAAAGGTATAAAGAGTTTGCGGAATTGCATGTTCGAAATATTACGGCTTATAATAAGAAAGCCACTTATGAAAAACGCATGCCTAAAATTGTAATTGTAATAGACGAATTAGCAGATTTAATGATGATGTCTCCACAAGAAGTTGAACAATCAATAGCTAGGATTGCACAAAAAGCGAGAGCATGTGGTATTCACATGATTTTAGCTACACAAAGACCATCTGTAAATGTTATTACAGGATTGATAAAAGCAAATGTTCCTACTAGAATATCATTCATGGTTTCATCTTCTATAGATTCTAGAACAATTCTTGATGTTGGTGGTGCTGAAAAACTACTTGGTAACGGTGATATGTTATATCTAGGAAATGGTATGAATAAACCGATTAGAGTACAAGGTGCATTTGTGTCAGATGATGAAATTGACGAGACAGTTTCCTATGTAAGCGATCAAATGGAACCTAACTATTTATTTAAACAAGAAACATTATTGAAAAAAGTGAATGAGCAACCAGCTGATGCACTATTTGATGATGTATGTGAATTTATGGTTAATGAAGGTCATATATCTACGTCATTGATACAAAGGCATTTCCAAATTGGTTATAATAGAGCTGCTAGAATGATTGATAACTTAGAAGCAAACGGCTTTATCTCAGGACCAAATGGCTCGAAACCGAGAGAGGTTTTAATTTCAAAAGATACATTAGAAAATGGAAAAACTAACATATAAGAAATAGAAGGAGTGACATGAAATGACATTATTTCATTTTGTCGGAATAAAAGGGGCTGGAATGAGTTCTTTAGCACAAATTATGCATGACATGGGCCATAATGTACAAGGTTCTGATATAGAAAATACAGTGTTTACTGAAATTGCATTGAAAAATAAAGGAATAAAAATATTACCTTTTGATGTAGAAAATATTCATGAAGGTATGACAGTTATAGCTGGAAATGCTTTTCCTGATACTCATCCCGAAATTGCTAAAGCATACGAGTTAGGTCTTGAAGTTAAAAGATATCATATATTCTTAGGTGAATTTATGTCTCAATATACTTCTGTAGCAGTAACAGGTGCTCACGGAAAAACTTCAACAACTGGTTTGCTTTCTCACGTAATGAATGGTGATCAAAAAACATCATTTTTAATTGGGGATGGAACGGGTATGGGCTTACCTGATAGTTCTTATTTTGCATTTGAAGCATGTGAATATAGAAGGCATTTCTTAAGTTACTACCCTGATTATGCAATTATGACAAATATTGATTTCGATCACCCCGACTACTTCAAGAATTTACAAGATGTGACGAATGCCTTTCAAGAAATGGCAAATAACGTAAAGAAAGCTATTATAGCTTGGGGCCACGACGCAGAATTAAGAAAAATAAAAGCAGATATTCCGATTTATTTTTATGGATTTGAAAATGAAAATGATGTTTATGCTGAAAACGTTCAAACTTCTTCAAAAGGCACTACTTTTGATGTTTACTTTAAAAATGGTAAGCAATATATAGGTTCATTTACGACACCTATGTATGGAGACCACCATGTATTAAATGCACTTGCAGTTATTGCAGTATGTTATTTAGAAAACTTAGATATTAATAATATAAAAGAAGCATTATTAACATTTGGCGGTGTAAAAAGAAGATTTAGTGAAAGTTTTTATGATAATCAAGTTTTAATAGATGATTATGCACATCATCCAAGGGAAATTAATGCTACAATTGAGTCAGCGAGAAAAAAATATCCTGAAAAAGAAGTGATTGCAGTATTTCAACCACACACTTTTTCAAGAACTGAAACATTTTTAAATGAATTTGCAGAAAGCTTAAATCAAGCGGATCAAGTTTATTTATGTGATATATTTGGTTCTATAAGAGAGCAACAAGGTGAATTAACAATAAATGATCTACAAGCGTTAATTGAAAATTCAAAATTAATTAGTGAAGAAACAGTTTCACAACTTAAAAACCATTCAAATGGTGTTATACTATTTATGGGCGCTGGAGACATACAAAAAGTTCAAAGAGCCTATGTGAGTACTCTTACTGAATCATAATATTATGTTTATGCATAATGATTAAGGGTATTAAATATTAGTAAATCATATTAAGTTTTATAATTATTAGGAGGCGTTCAGTATGGATTGGTTATTACCATTAGCAGGTATTATTGCTGCTATTGCATTTTTAGTTATTTGTGTAGTATTAGCAATGTTCTTAGTGCAATTATTAAAAACAGTTAAAGGAATCAATGAAACTTTAGATGGCATTCAAGGCCAAATACAAGGAATTACACGTGAATCAACTGACTTACTTCACAAGGCAAACCGCTTAACTGAAGATATTCAAGATAAATCATTACGTTTAAATTCTGTTGTAGATGCAGTTAAAGGTGTTGGAGATTCAGTACAAACACTTAACTCTTCAGTAGATAGAGTTACAAATTCAATTACGCATAATATCTCTCAAAATGAAGATAAAATTTCTCAAGTAGTACAATGGTCAAATGTTGCAATGGAAGTTGCAGACAAATGGCAAATGAGAAAGAATCGTAGAAGTTATGCTTCATTTAAAAATGGTACAACGACTTCTAAAGATTATGAAGCGGAAGTTCCTAAAGATTATAATGAACAAACGACGTCTGGTGATAAATTAGACGAAGATAAAATTAATGCAGGATTGAAAAAATAAAGTTAATGAGGCTGAGACATAATTAAATGCCTCAGCCTCAAACATTTTATTGTCTATTAACATTAATTAATTTAAACAGGAGGTTTTATTGATGGAAAATCAATATAATAGAGATTTATATACACATGGTTTAGAAACATATGAAGCAAAACATGAAAATAATACAAGTGGTAGAGATTTTGTATTTGGTGTGATTTTAGGAACAGTAGTAGGTGGGATTGCCGGTTTATTATTAGCGCCTAAATCAGGTAGAGCTCTTCAAGATGATTTAAGCGAACAGTCAAATAAAATTATTGAAGATGTTAAAACTAAAACAGACGATTTAAAAGCTCAAGCTCAAACAAAAGCTGAAGAACTTCGTACACAAGCAGAAGAAAAGAAGGAAGAAGCAACTGAAAAAGCAAAAGAAGTAAAAGCTAAAGCTGAAGACAAAAAAGAAGAAGTAAAAGCTAAAACTGAAGAAAAGAAAGAAGAAGCAGCTGATAAAGCAGAACAAGCTAAAGCAAAAGCTGAAGAGAAAAAAACAGAAACAAAGAAAAAAGCTGACGAAGTAAAATCTAAACAAGCTGAAAAGAAAGCAAACAAAAATGTTGTAACAGCTGACGATGTCGATGACGAAGAATTAAAAGCACAAAAAGGTGCGATTAAGTCTGAAGTTAATGATGAAGATCTAAAAGGACCTAAAACAGTAGTAGAAAAAAAGACTTTTGATAAAAAGTAAGCATTAAAGATAGAAGCCAGGCTGAGACATATTAATGTCTCAGCCTGATTTATTATATTGACAGTAGCTAACAAAGGTGGGATTACGATCTCTTTTAAAAAAATGAGATTTCTGTTCCACTTTCTTTTTAATATTTATACATATGAGGTATTATATATAACATAAACATAAATTATAATTATTTTCAGAAAAATAACAATTAAGGTTGAATAGCTCGATTTTAATTGTTATACTACTATCTAATCACTTATATATTTTATCGCTTTAAAGTATGTGAGTTAAATTGTTTACATGAGGTGAAGAGGATGACAAATGAATTAGAGAATTTAAGACAGAGAGTAGAAGAAATTAATGACGAAATTTTAGGATTGTTATCAGAACGTGGTGACCTAGCTAAAAAGATCGGTGAAGAAAAAAGTAAACAAGGTACTCAAGTTTATGATCCACAGCGTGAAAAAGAAATGTTAAATAAATTAATTGACGCTAATAAAGGACCATTTAACGATAATACTATTAAGCAATTATTTAAAGAAATATTTAAAGCTTCAACTGACTTACAAAAATCTGAAAATGAAAAACATTTATATGTTTCTCGTAAATTAAAACCAGAAGATACTATCGTACAGTTTGATAATGGTGCAATAGTAGGTAATAATAAAAAGCAATTTGTATTTGGTCCATGTTCTGTAGAGTCACAAGAACAAGTAGATACAGTAGCACAAGATTTAGCTAATAGAGGCGAGAAATTCATAAGAGGTGGCGCATTCAAACCACGTACATCTCCATATGATTTCCAAGGGCTTGGAGAAGAAGGTCTACAAATTTTAAAAAATACTAAAGATAAATACGGTTTAAATGTTGTAAGTGAAATCGTAAACCCTGCTCACTTTGAATTAGCAGACGACTACTTAGATGTATTCCAAATAGGTGCTCGTAACATGCAAAACTTTGAGTTATTAAAAGAAGCAGGTAAAACGAATAAACCTGTATTATTAAAACGCGGATTATCTGCAACTATTGAAGAATTTATTTACGCTGCAGAATACATACATTCACAAGGTAATAGCAATATCATCCTATGTGAACGTGGTATTAGAACGTATGAAAAAGCAACTAGAAATACTTTAGATATTTCAGCTGTTCCAATCTTAAAACAAGGTACACACTTACCAGTTATGGTTGACGTTACACATAGTACTGGCCGTAAAGATATCATGTTACCATGTGCTAAAGCAGCATTAGCAGTAGGAGCTGATGGTGTTATGGCAGAAGTACATCCAGATCCATCAGTAGCATTAAGTGATGCTGGACAACAAATGGATTTAAATGAGTTTGATGCATTTTACAAAGAAATTGTAAAAGCTGCAAAACTTTATGAGAAATAAGCTCAATTAAAAAATATTTATAAATATTATCCCTTTAAGTAAACATAATATGTGTTCACTTTAGAGGGATTTTATTATGGAAAAACATAAGCTTTATGTGGTATAGTTTAATTTATCGCCGTTTTCTGAAAAACAATTTTCATTTTACACTTTCTTTTAAAAACTTAAGTTTCTTTTATCGACAAGAGTTTATGAATATCTTATAATGAGTAATTGTGAGTTCGCTTTCATATGCTTTGAAAACAATATGAAAACGTGATAGAATGTACTGGAAAACGTTTTCAAAAATGGGAGGATATTATGACTGTAACAATATATGATGTAGCAAGAGAAGCAAAAGTTTCAATGGCTACTGTATCTCGTGTTGTAAATGGTAACCAAAATGTTAAACCGTCAACTAGAGATAAAGTAAACGAAGTTATTAAGAGATTAAACTATAGACCAAATGCTGTTGCACGTGGTTTAGCAAGTAAAAAAACTACAACAGTTGGCGTAATTATACCAGATATTTCGAATGTTTATTATTCTGAATTAGCAAGAGGATTAGAAGATATAGCAACAATGTATAAATATCATACAATTATTTCTAACTCTGATAACGATAGTGATAAAGAACAAGAAATATTTAACAACTTATTGAGTAAACAAGTTGATGGTATTATCTTCCTTGGTGGAACATTAACTGACGAAACTGTTGAGTTAATTGAGAAATCATCTGTACCAGTTGTAGTATCTGGAACAAATGATAAAGAATCAAAATTAGCATCTGTAAACATTAATTACACACAAGCTAGTAAAGAAATAGCAAATACACTTATTGAGAACGGTGCTAAGAAGTTTGCATTTGTTGGTGGTGGATACTCAGAGAAAGCACAAGACGATGCTATCCAAGGTCTTGAGTCTGCATTAGAAGAGGCTGGTCTAGATATTAATGACAATGCTAAATATGTTGGTAATGAAACATATAAAGATGGCAGTAAAGCATATGAGACAGTATCTCAAGCTAATCCTGATGCAATTCTTTGTATAAGTGATGAACAAGCAATTGGTATTGTTCATGCTGCTCAAGATGCAGGTGTTAAAATACCTGAAGAATTGCAAGTTGTCAGCTTTAATAACACAAGACTTGTTCATATGGTTAGACCACAATTATCAAGTGTTACTCAACCGCTTTATGACATTGGAGCTGTTGGAATGAGATTGTTAACTAAATATATGAATGACGAACAAATTGACGAGCCTAATGTTATATTGCCGTATAGAATAGAATATAGAGGCACAACTAAATAATAAAAGAGGGAATTCGATAAACGAATCTCCCTCTTTTTTATTTATACCACTCTAAAATTCTTAATTTCGTGTTATTATTTTTTTCAGTTATTTCGGTTTTTCTTGGTATTTCCATATAATCATCTTTTTCATCTATCCATGTTTTTGGTAAAGGAAACGGAGCGCTGCTTTGATATTTATCAAGCCAAGTCTGTGGTATATTTCCTTTTGGGGTATCAAGATCATTTAAAGCAAACCAAACATGAGACCAAGCTCTAGGTACAACTCTCCAAATATTATATCCGCCTCCACCGATCATAATGACTTTACCATCACAATACTCGTCTGCTAGATTTTTTACGATATATGGTATTTGATATAACGTATTCAAAGTACAACTTAAATGCGTGAGTGGATCTAAATAATGAATATCGACACCATTTACACTTAGTATAATATCTGGCTTGTAAGCTTTACATACAGCTTCTACTGTTTCTTTAAATACGTCTATATATGATTCATCCTCCGTGTATGCGTCTAATGGTATGTTTACAGTTCTACCAAATCCTTTACCATCTCCACGCTCAGTAATGGCACCTGTTCCAGGGAATAAATATCGACCTGTTTCATGAATAGAATAATTCATAACATCTTCATTAGTATAAAATGACCATTGAACGCCATCTCCATGATGTGCATCTGTATCAATATACAAAACCCTTTGTTTATATTTGGATTGTAAATATTGTATTGCAACAGCACTGTCATTATAAATACAAAATCCACTTGCTTTCCCTTTGAATCCATGATGTAATCCACCACCTAAATGGCATGCTCTCTTTGCTTCACCAGACATAACTGCATCAACTGCATTCAAAGTTCCACCTACAACTCTTGCACTATTTTCATGCATGTTTACAAATTGAGGGGTGTCTTCACTATTTAATCCATATTTATCATATTCTTCTATAGGTAAATCTCCATTGCCTGCTTTTTTAATAGCTTCTATGTAGCTCGGTTCATGAACGAGTTCTAATTCTTCGTCAGTTGCTATTCTTGGTTGTATCAAATGTTCAGATTTAAGCACACCTAGGTCAATAAGCAAATCAGTCGTTAACTTTAAACGCATTTGATTGAAAGGGTGACTATCTGAAAAACGATATTTCAATAAATCCTCTGAATACACATATTTAACATTAGTCATTTCTTATACCAAATGGATATATGACATGGTAATTTTTTTCTTCCAATAATTTATATATTTTTTCAGGATTCATTGATTTTACTCGTAACATAAGATATCTTTTCTTAACATTTTCTTGATCAGCATAAGCAAGGACGTTTAATATATCAATATTTTGTTCTTTAAATATAGCAGTAATATCGTGTAATGCACCAATTTTATCGTCAATATGTACTTCAATTATAGAACCAGGAATTGTAACACCAGTTAGTTCTAAAAATGTATTTAACATATCTTTTTGTGTGACGATACCAATTACTTTATTATCACGGAGAACGGGTATAGCTCCAATTGCCATTTCGTAAAAATCTAAAGCTATATCTTCTACAAAATCTAAAGGATGACATCTAATAACATTTCTTCTCATAATTTTAGAAACAGATAAACTTAAACTATTATTTGGATCTTCATCAGATAAAATGCTTGGTAAAGCCATTTTTATATCTTTATCTGAAATAATTCCTAACAATTCGTCTTTTTCATTTACAATTGGTAAATGCCTAATTTCTTTTTGTGTCATAAGTTCTAAAGCATTTTCAATAGATTGGTTACCTTGAATTGTTGTACAAGGTGAAGTCATAATTTTTTCAACTAACATAATATACCTCCTTAAAAGAAAAACCGATTCATAAATCTTAGTCTGTCGAAAGCTTCCATTTGCTCTTGGCTAATATTTGCTCCTATTCTTGCCATTAAACTATTGGCAGGATGGCTAATTATTTCTGGGTCATCAGTCGCAAATACTTCTAAACCACCTTCTGCCATCATTTTATGCATGATTTTTTGATATTCATAAACATCTAAACCACTGTTTTTTAAATCCCAATGCCAATAGTATTCTGTAGTGATAACGATATAATCTTCCATTTCTGGTGACTTCATAGCTAATTTGAGCATTTTCTTTCCAAGTCCATATTTTCTGTATTCTAAAGAAAGTTCAATAGCACCTAACTCAAGGATATAGGGTAGGTTACCATCTGACCAACGCTCAAGTGGATCAGGATAAACGTAAGTTGTATAACCGATAATATGTTGATCTATTCTACATACAATAATTCTTCCTTCAGGTAATTCAGAAATTTCTATTAGCGCTTCAAATTGTTCCTTAGGTACGCGAAAACTATCTAACCCTTCATCAAAAGTCATTTCTTTTAATTTTTCGGGTTCTACAGGACCTTCAATTGTTATATTAGAATCAGATGTAAAGGGTATAGTTTCTGATATGAAGGTCTTTTTATAGTCCATAGTATACCTCCTTCCTATTAATATGGTAATGTGTAAATATAAAGTTTATTTTGAATAATCAAATTTTTTTGAAAAGTATCATCTACTTATATTATAATAGACTCAGGCTTTATTGGAAACGATTACATTTATAAAAGGGGAGATTTAGATGAAAGTCGAAGTATACGAAGCATTAAACGAAGATTATAATCTATCAAATTATGAGAATGCAGTTAATAATCATAACTGGAAAGATATTGAGAAAAATTTCAGTTGGAGTGAAACTGGTAAAATAAACATGGCATATGAATGTATAGATCGTCATGTGGACAATGGTAAAGGGGACAAATTTGCACTCCACTATAAAGATCAAAATAGACAAGATAGTTATACGTTTAAAGACTTACAAATTGCTAGTAATAAAGCCGCTAATCTATTAAAAGATAAAGCAAATGTTGAAAAAGGTGACCGTGTATTTATATTTATGCCAAGAACACCAGAATTATATTTTGCTTTGTTAGGAACATTAAAAATTGGTGGTATTGTTGGACCATTGTTTGAAGCGTTTATGGAAAAAGCGGTAAAAGATCGCTTAGAAAATAGTGAAGCTAAAGTAATCATCACAACTAATGATCTAGTAGATCGAATACCTAAAGATGAATTACCGAATTTAGAACATATTGTAATTGTTGATGAAAATGTTTCTGAAGAGTATATTGACTTCAATAAAGAACTCGAAAAAGCTGATAGTGAATTTGAAATAGAATGGTTAGATAGAGAAGACGGATTAATTTTACATTACACTTCAGGTTCAACAGGACAGCCTAAAGGTGTATTACACGTACAAGAAGCAATGTTAGTTCATTATATATCTGGTAAGTATGTTTTAGATTTTAAAGAAGATGATGTATACTGGTGTACTGCTGATCCGGGTTGGGTTACAGGAACATCATACGGTATCTTTAGTCCATGGCTAAATGGCGTAACAAATTGTGTGGCAGGTGGAAGATTCTCACCTGAAGGATGGTATGAATTCATCCAAACATTCAACGTTACAATCTGGTATACAGCACCAACTGCACTAAGAATGTTAATGGGCGCTGGTGATGACATTGTTAAAAAGTATGACCTTTCATCATTAAGACATGTTCTTTCAGTGGGTGAACCACTAAACCCAGAAGTAATTAAATGGGCTTATAATGTATTCAACCACCGCGTACATGATACTTGGTGGATGACTGAAACAGGTGGACACATGATTGTTAACTATCCTTCATTGGATATTAGAGCTGGTTCAATGGGTAAACCATTACCAGGTATTGAAGCAGCAATTGTTGATGATCAAGGTAATGAACTACCACCAAATAGAATGGGTAATTTAGCTCTGAAAAAAGGTTGGCCTTCAATGATGAGAACAATTTGGAATAACCAGCCTAAATATGATTCATATTTCATTAACGACGAATGGTATGTTTCTGGAGATTCAGCTTATAAAGATGAAGATGGTTATTACTGGTTCCAAGGGCGTGTTGATGATGTCATCATGACTGCAGGTGAACGAGTAGGACCGTTTGAAGTTGAATCTAAACTTGTTGAACATCCAGCAGTTGCTGAAGCGGGTGTAATAGGTAAACCAGATCCAGTTCGTGGAGAAATTATTAAAGCATTCATTGGTTTAAGAGATGGATATGAAGAATCTGATGAACTAAAAGAAGAAATAAGAAAGTTTGTTAAAGAAGGTTTAGCTGGGCATGCAGCACCTCGTGAGATAGAATTTAAGGATAAATTACCTAAGACACGTTCAGGTAAAATTATGAGACGTGTATTAAAAGCTTGGGAACTAGACTTACCAGCAGGAGATTTATCTACTTTAGAAGAATAAGTTAATATTAATCATGTTAAAAAGCCAAGAATAACCCCTTAAATATAAAGGAGTTTCTTGGCTTTCTTTATGTCAAAAATTTGATTTTTAACAACAGTATTTCATATGAATTTCACAATAATATTAATCGACTTTTTATGCATATTTGTATATGCTAAAGATAGAAGTTGAAAAGGTATACATATGAATTTGTTATTTAAATTTAAGGAGTGAATGAGCTTGAGTCATTTATCAGATTTAGAAATTGCAAATCAAAGTACGTTAAAACGCATTAATGAAATAGCTGAAAAAGTAGGTATAACAAACGAGGCACTTGAACCTTATGGACATTTTCGCGGGAAAGTTGATATTACAAAATTAAAAGATAAAACAGAAAAAGGGAAAGTTGTATTAGTTACAGCATTAAGTCCCACACCAGCAGGAGAAGGGAAATCTACTGTAACAGTAGGTCTAGCTGATGCTTTAAATCAATTGAATGAAAAAGTTATGGTAGCTCTACGTGAACCATCACTAGGACCTGTTTTTGGCATGAAAGGTGGAGCGACTGGGGGAGGTTACGCTCAAGTACTCCCAATGGAAGAAATTAATTTGCATTTTAATGGTGACTTACATGCTATTACAACTGCTAATAATGCATTATCTGCTTTTATAGACAATCATATATATCATGGTAATAAACTCAATATAGATTCAAGACGAATTGAATGGAAACGTGTATTAGATATGAACGATAGAGAACTACGACAAGTAGTTGTTGGACTAGGTGGACCAGGTAGAGGTGTTCCAAGAGAAGATGGATTTGATATAACTGTAGCGTCTGAAATAATGGCGATATTCTGTCTTTCAAACGGAATAGAAGATTTGAAAGAAAACCTTGCCAATATAACTGTCGGTTATACAGTCGATAAAAAACCTGTAACAGTAAGAGACTTAAAAGTAGAAGGAGCTTTAACGCTCATTTTAAAAGATGCTATCAAACCTAATATTGTTCAAACTATTGAAGGTACACCAGCACTAGTACATGGTGGGCCATTTGCTAATATTGCTCACGGTTGTAATTCAATTATTGCAACAAATACTGCGCGTAAACTAGCGGATGTTGTTGTAACAGAGAGTGGGTTTGGTTCCGATTTAGGGGCAGAAAAATTTTTAGACATAAAAGCGCGTAAAGCAGGATTTGATCCAAGTGCTATTGTAATTGTAGCTACTATTAGAGCTTTAAAAATGCACGGCGGCGTTTCAAAAAATGAACTAAAAACTGAGAATGTAGAAGCAGTCAAAAAAGGTATTGTAAACTTAAATAAACATATTGAAAATATTAAACAATTTGGTGTAGAGCCAGTTGTAGCAATCAATGCTTTTATTCATGATACGGATGAAGAAGTAAAATTTGTTGAAGATTGGTGTAAAGAGCAAGGTGTGAAAGTTGCTTTAACTGAAGTTTGGGAAAAAGGTGGTAAAGGAGGTATAGATTTAGCAAAAGAAGTTTTAAAAGTACTAGAAAAACCTCAACAATTTAAACCACTATATGATTTAGAAATGTCTATAGAAGATAAGCTTGAAACCATCGTTCAAAAAGTTTACGGTGGTCGTACAGTCAAATTTACAGATAAAGCTTATAAACAATTGAAAACAATAAAAGAAAATGGTTGGGATAAATATCCAGTATGCGTCGCTAAAACACAATATTCATTTACCGATGATCCTACAAAATTAGGTGCGCCTACAGAATTTGATATAACAATACGAGAATTATTGCCGAAAACAGGGGCGGGTTTTATAGTAGCATTGACAGGAGATATTATGACGATGCCTGGATTACCGAAACGACCAGCTGCTTTGAATATGGACGTTAATGAAGATGGCACAGCGAAAGGTTTATTCTAAAAAATATCATATATCAAAGAAAAAAACATCAATCCGAAAGTTATAAAACTAAAGGATTGATGTTTTAAGTTTCAGGTTGGGATATAAATAATTGTCTCAACCTGTTTTTATTATATTCGTTTTATGATAACTAGGTTAGTCACCACTTGGTGGTTTAGTACTTGTACCACTGGATGGTTTACCGCTATCTGAATCTGCTTTTTTGTTTTCGCTTGAGTTGTATGACCAAGCTTCTTTAGAGTTTTTAGATACTTTCTCTTTAGGTTTGATTTTAGATGATGTATTTCCATCTACAGCAATACCGAGTCGTTTCAATACTGATTCTGAATAAATGTCTTTTTCAGAAGTATCTACTTTATCAGAGATTAATGTAGAAGCTTTTGATTCACCTTTACTACAACTACCAGTAGAGTTTGTGTATTGACAAATTGTCTTCTCACTAACTGTACTTGGTTTTTCGAAATCGCTGTCATATCCTAATTTCTCTCTATCTGTATTTGATAGGGCGTTAACCATATCTCTCCACATAAAGATTTGATAATGACTATCTTCGTCAAATGTAATTGGTTGATCATAGCCCATCCAAATACCTAATGTTACTTTCGGTGTATATCCTACTAATAAGCTGTCTTTACCAGATTCTGATGTACCTGTTTTAGCTGCCCATGTTCCATCATAAGAATCTTTAATTTGATAACCTGACCCATCGTCTAGTACACCTTTTAGTATATCAGTTGTTAAATAAGTAGTAGATTCACTGAATATACGTTTAGGGTCTTTCTTATGTTGGTAAACAACTTCACCGTCACGTGTTTTAATGGATTCAATCATATAACTATCGTTATATTCACCTTTATTAGCTAAAGTACTAAATCCATCAACATCTTGTCCTAAAGTGAAGTCAGCTGTACCTAATGTTAGAGCTAATCCATCTTGTACGTTTTCTGGTACGTTCATACCCATTTTATTAAGGTTTTCCCATGGTTTATAATCCTGTACGTTACTGTATAATCTTAATGTACTTAAGTTAAGTGAATTTCTTAATGCATAATCTACAGTTACGGGTCCAAACTCTCTTCTATCATAGTTATCAGGTGAATAACCATTGATATCAAACTTTTTATCTAGTAAAGCAGTGTTTGGTGTGATTAAACCATGTTCAAATGCTGGTGCATATGTTAAGAGTGGTTTCATTGTAGAACCAGGTGATCTTTTTGCTTTTGTTGCGTGATTGATTTGTGATTTTTCATAATCACGACCACCTACAAATGCTAAGATCTTACCGCTACCATTTTCTTTTAGTAGTGCACCAACTTCGTGTTGGAAATCTTTTGTTGCTTTTTTGCCTTCCGCATTAGTGTAGCTTGCTTCTCTATCCCAAGAATAGCTATTTGAATTATTTTTTACATCTTGAAGAGTGTCATACATATCTTTTTCGATTGTTGTATCGACTCTGTATCCTTCAGTACGCATTGCTTTATTAGCTTTCTCAGTATATTTAGTCATTAACACTGGCGTTTGGTCTAATTCTTTCTTAGAAATGTTATCTTTTTTAGCTAAATGATATTTTAAAATGTCGATTGTACGATCTTCCACTTCTTCAGTTAAGAATGGATATTTTTGATTTGGTTCTTCAACTTTATCGACAAATGATTTTTTAATATCAAATTTTAAAGCTTCATCGTATTCTTTTTTACTGATTTTTTCTTCTTGATACATTCTTTTAAGTACATAGTGCTGACGATTAATACCAAACTCTAATGATTTATCATCTTTTAAATCACCGTTTGGTAAAAATGGTGTGTAAGTATATGGGTTTTGAGGTAATCCTGCTAAATAAGCTGATTGTGCAACATTTAAATTTTTAGCAGATTTTCCAAATACACCTTGTGCAGCTGATTCAATACCTGCAATATTAGACCCATTAGAGTTACGTCCAAATGATACTACATTTAAATAACTGTCTATAATTTCATCTTTTGATAAGTTTTTTTCGACATTCATAGATAGCAGCATTTCTTTTGCTTTACGTTCGAATGATGTTTCATTTGTTAATAACTGATTTTTAACTAATTGTTGCGTTAAAGTACTACCACCAGAAGAATTTGAACTACCTAGTACTTCTTGTACTGAGGCACGTAAAAATGCTTTTGGTACAATACCATTATGTTGGTAAAACTCTTCGTCTTCTGTTGCTATAAGTGCATTTTTTACATTATCACTTATTTCATTTCCCTTAATAACATCCCTTTGGACATCACTTTTTAATCGGCCAAGAGATTCTCCAGAACCAAAATATACAGACGTGCTTTCGGTCATAGAATAAAGCTGTTCTTTCATTTCTTTCTTAGACATCACTTTTTCATCTTTGACGAGGCCTGCAAAGTATCCGCCACCAATACCTAAACCTAATGCTAGTAATAAACAACTAATAAAAAGAATAATAAAAAACAAATTGCTTATGACTTGGTAAGTTGTAAAGAATATTAGTTTTGGAGTCCATTTTGCTTCTTTAAAAGTATTTTTATATTTCTTACTTGAACGATTAAATTGATCTTTGAATTTATTTTTAGACTGATTTGAACTCAAATTTTAACCTCCAATCTAATCATCATAATTATAACATATATAAATAATATTGACTTTTAAAATTGTTAGCTTTATACTTTGTAATTAATTGCAGATTGTGATGAACTAAAGGAGAAGTAGTGATTATTATCTTTTTAAGAGAGTCAGTGGTGCTGGGAACTGATAAAGAGGTAATTGTGAATACACCTTATAAAAAATAGTTCTACGTTTTTAATGTACGTAACATTAATGAGAGATGACATAATAATGTCATAAGTATGGTGGTACCGTGTATTCAAGCACCCTTACATTTTATTGTAAGGGTGCTTTTTTATTTTATTTTATTTTGGAGGAGGAAAATATTATGGCAAATGCATTATTAGAAGATTTAAAATGGAGAGGCCTTGTTTATCAGCAAACTGATGAAGAGGGAATTGAAGAATTATTAAATAAAGAGTCAGTAAAAATATACTGTGGTGCAGATCCAACTGCAGATAGTTTACATATAGGGCATTTATTACCTTATTTAACTTTAAGAAGATTCCAAAATCATGGTCATACGCCTATTGTTTTAGTAGGCGGAGGTACAGGTATGATTGGTGATCCTTCTGGAAGAACTGAGGAAAGAAAATTACAGACTGATGAACAAGTCGAAGAAAACGTTCGTGGCATTATGAATCAAATGCATAAGATTTTTGAATTTGAAGGCGAAGATGCTGCAATTTTAGTAAATAATAAAGATTGGTTGAAAGAAATAGATTTAATTTCTTTCTTAAGAGATTATGCGAAACATGTTGGTGTGAATTATATGTTAGGTAAAGATTCAGTAAAAGCACGTTTGGAAATGGGCATATCATACACTGAATTTACTTATATGATTTTACAAGCTATTGATTTCGGTTATTTAAATAAAAATTACGACTGTAAAATGCAAATCGGTGGTTCAGATCAATGGGGTAACATTACAGCGGGTCTTGACTTAATGAGAAGAATGTATGGTGAAACTGAGGCGTTTGGATTCACAATTCCATTAGTTACAAAAGCAGATGGCAAAAAATTCGGTAAATCAGAATCAGGTACAGTTTGGTTAGATAGAAGTAAAACTTCTGCATACGAGTTATACCAATTCTGGATTAATTCACAAGACGCAGATGTTGTTAAATACTTGAAATACTTTACTTTCCTAGACAGAGAAGAAATTGAAAGATTAGAAAAAACAGTAGAAGAAGCGCCTCATTTAAGAGAAGCACAGAAAGTGCTTGCTGAAGAAATGGTTGGGTTTATCCATGGTCCAGATGCTGTAGAAGAAGCAAAAAGAATTACAAATGCTTTATTCAAAGGAGATATTAAATCTTTAACAAAAGATGAAATCGAAGCAGGTTTCAAAGATGTGCCAACAGCTGTAGTTAGTAAAGAAACAACTCAATTAGTAGAGTTTATTATAGAAGCGGGTGTATCTCCATCTAAGAGACAGGCAAGAGAAGACATTAATAATGGTGCAATATATTTAAATGGTGAAAGAATTCAAGATGTTAATCATGAAATTACTACTGAAGACAAAATTGAAGATGAATTTACAATTGTAAGAAGAGGTAAGAAGAAATATACAATGGTTAAATATTCATAAAAATTTAGAAAAGGAGAGGGACAATGAAATCTTGTTATAACTACTAGATTTCTTTACCACTCCTTTTCTATTGTAGAATTATAGTTTTATCTACCATATAATGTATAATGAATAGTGTAAAATTCAGTGAAAGGAAGTTTAATAATGAAAAAATACTTAGCACCCATAATTACTGTTGTAGCAGTATTTGTTATTCTTGGTTTAATCATGATTGGACCATATAACAGGTTGGTAGGATTAGAAGAAGAAGCGGACAAATCTCTATCTAATATCGACAACCAATTACAACGACGTGTAGATTTAATACCTAACTTAGTTGATACAGTAAAAGGTTATACGAAACATGAAGAGAAAGTGTTTAAAGATGTTTCAGATGCAAGAAGTAAATTAGCCGGTGCAAATACGCCACAAGAAAAAGCAGAAGCAAATGGTGAAGTAAATAGTGCATTAAGCCGATTAATAGCGATAAGTGAAAATTATCCAGACTTAAAAGCAGATAAACAATTCACAGGTTTAAGAGATGAACTTGCTGGAACAGAAAACAGAATTGCTGTTGCAAGAAAAGATTATAACGATTCTATTAATGAATATAATCAAGCAACACGTAAATTCCCATCAAGTATCATAGCTGGTTTATTCAATTTTGATAAGAAAGAATACTTCCAAGCAAAAGGTGAAGCAAAAGATGCACCTAAAGTTGACTTTGGTGGAGATGATTCTTAATGAATCAATTTTTAAAACGCGTAAATTTATTAATAATCGCAATTTTACTCACGTTTAGCTCGACAGCTTTTGCAGCGGATAAATTTCCTAAACTTGAAAAGCCAGTATTTGTTCAAGATCACGCTAATTTAGTATTAGATAAAGATAAGAACAACATAAATAAAAAAGGTCAAAAACTACAAGATGGTACCGACGCAGATATTATGTTAATGACAATGAAATCAATTGGTCAAACACCTAGACAAGACTATGCGCTCGAGGCAGGACGTCATTATAAAGTAGGCGACCAGAAACATAACCGTGGTATAGTTATTCTACTTAATTTAGATAATGGCAATGAAAATAATAATAGAGGTATAGATATAGCTGTTGGAGATGGACTTGAAGGCGTATTAAATGATTCAAAAGTAGGACAATTAATAGATGATAATTTTATGCCTTATCAAGAAAAAGCAGCAAAAACTTCCGATAAAAATAAATCTAAAGCATATTATAGTAAAGGTTTAACTAAATTGTATGACGCAGTTTGGGACGAAATTGCTAAAAGCTATGGATATGACGGGAAAAAATTTACTGAGGATGAACCACAAAGTAGTGGTTTAGGTAAAATTCCCTTTATAGTATTTATTATTTTTATCATTATATTTTTCATTATTTATTTCTTAAATGGTGGAGGTAAACCACCACGAGGCGGTACAAGAAGAAGAACGAGAAGAGGTTCGGCTGGACCGTTTATGTTTGGTGGGCCACCTGGTAGTTCCGGTGGCGGATTTTCTGGCGGCGGTTTCGGCGGAGGCGGCGGCTTCTCCGGCGGTGGTGCTGGCAGAGGATTCTAATAACACATACACTGCCTTTATAAAGAACCAGGCTGAGACATTAAAATGTGTAATAGTCATGTTTTTATAAAAATAAGCATATCACTTATGAACTAAAATATTAGTTAAGTGATATGCTTATTTATTTTGAATTAATATTTATGCCCCTAGTTAGTTTTTAATTCTGTTCTTTTAATGTGACTTTTGCTGATTTTTCTTTACCATCTCTAACGACTTTTAGAGTGATTTTGTCACCTGGTTTTTTATCATTATAAATATAATTTCGAATATCCGAATCATCTTTAACTTTCTTACCATCTATTTCAGTGATGACATCGCCCTTTTTAATTCCATTATTTGCTTTCTCGTCAACTTCTGAAATGTATACGCCACTATCAACAGTAAGTTTTAATTCTTTTTTATATTGGTCAGGGATATCGTCGATTGAAATCATACTAATACCAATGTATGGTCTAGTTACTTTTCCATCGTCCATAATATCTTTAATGATATGTTTAACTTCATTACTTGGTATGGCAAAACCTATACCTTCAACATCTTGTCGTGATATTTTCATAGAGTTAATACCGATTAAATTACCATTTAAATCGACAAGAGCACCACCAGAATTACCTGGGTTGATTGCAGCATCAGTTTGAATAACAGTTGCTTCTGTAACACCTTCAGATGTTTGAACATTCATAGTACGTTCTTCAGAAGATATAATACCTTGGGTAACACTATTTGCAAATTCTACACCAAGAGGATTACCTAATGCAAATACAGTTTCACCAGCTTTAACTTTTGAAGAATCTGCGAATTTAACAGGATTAATATCATATTTACCATCAATTTTAAGTACTGCTAAATCTGTCATAACATCTTTACCAACTAATTTAGCTTTTACAGCTTTATCGTTATGAAGTCTAACTTCAATTTCATTAGCACCTTCAATAACGTGATTATTAGTCACAATATAAGCGCTATTTTTATCGACTTGATAAATCACGCCTGTTCCGGCACCAGTTTCTTGTGATTCATCTGAACCTTCAGAATTATTACCTCCAAAAAATGATTCTAAGCCACTCACTTTTTGTTTGTTTATAACTCCGACAATAGAAGGGGAGACATCTTCGACCATTTTAGAAACCGAATTGTTTTTCGCTTCCTTATCTTTAGTGTTTCCACCTTTTTCACTTGCTGGCGCGTTTGTAACATTGGCATCATCATTGGTTGAATTAAATACATCCAATAATTTAGAACCGCCAAAAAATAGTGCAAGTATTAAAGCTGCACCAAGAATACCTGATAAAAATGGAATAAGACAACTTTGGTACCACGGAATATTATTTTTCTTTTTGTAGTAATATTCATTTGAAGTACCATTTAGTTGATTTGAATTTTGATTTTGATCATTTTGATCCATGTTTACTTAACGCCTCCTTAATGCTATCCATAAAATAATTATTATAGAAATCAAGAAAAATTGCCAATAATATGATGTATTTTAATTGTTACAATATTTTGTATGAAAACTTGAGACTAAAGTTGTAGAGTGATAAAATATGAATATCATTAAGAAGAGAGTGGTCAACATATGTATAAATTTGCAAGTAGTGTATTGTATTCAGTGTTTCAAAAATTCGGAAAACAACTCGTGATTATTAATAAAGAAAAAGTACCAGAACAACCATATATTGTGACATGTACACACAGTGGTTATGTTGAAGTAATTATGTTAGCACTAAGTTTATATCCTACAGAAATTCATTATATGGCTAAAAAAGAATTGTTCTCTAAAGACTGGTCAGATAAGTTTTTCCATTCGTTAAATGCTTTTCCAGTAGATAGAGAAAAACCAGGACCAAGCACTTTAAAAACACCTGTAAAACTATTAAACCAAGGAAAAAGCGTAGGAATATTTCCATCTGGACATAGAGCAGAAGCGGGCGAAGCGCCACTAAAAAGAGGCGCTGCAACAATAGCTGTCTTAAGTAATAAACCTATTATACCTGCAGCGTTTGAAGGACCTAAAAAAGTGAAGTCTATTTTTACATTTAGACATAAATCTTTTATCAAATATGGCGATCCTATAAATCCAAGTGAATTTCCTAGTGATATGAAAAAAAGTGAAAAAATTGCAAAAGTAATGGAATTATTAGAAGAAAGAACAAATACACTTCAAAAAGAAGTAACTTATATTGCTAATAAAGCTAATAAAAAATAACAATTTATCTTAAGAAAGCGAGGCAGAAATCTTATTTTTTTATAAGATTTCTGCCTCGCTTTCTTAAATATTTATAGAATTTTAATATAAAACGTTTTCATATAAAAGGACCACAATATCTACTGTTTTAAATATATAGATATGATAAAATTATAATCAGAATGTTCTAAAAATGGAGGCATATTATGAAACAAATATTGTTCGATGTAGATGGTGTGTTTTTAAGTGAAGAAAGGTGTTTTGACGTTTCGGCTTTAACTGTATATGAAATGTTATATAGTGACCAATTTTTAAATTTACAAAGCACTATAGATTTAACTCATTTAAGTGAAAATGATATTAGAAAAATTAGAAAAGATGTATTTCTAGATGACAAAATTTTAAATCAACTTAAATCATTAGGCTTAAATTCCAATTGGGATATGCTTTTTATAGTGATTAGTACACATTTAATTGATTTATTAAAAAAAGCAAATACAAGTAAATTTGACTTGAGTAATCAAAACTTTTCTATAGAAACATTAAAAGGGTGGTCTAAAGAATTAAGTAACTATAATATCGAGCTTGAAACGCCACTTGAATTTTTATCTCAAGCAACTTCTGGTAAAGAAAATATTTACTCTGACTTAATTGAATTTGCAAAATCCCAATTAAATATTGAAGATGCTTCTATTTTTGAATTGAAAAGCCGTTTCTGGGATATCGCGCAAGAACTTTATCAAGAATGGTATTTAGGTTTCGAACTATATGAAGAAGTTGAAAAGAAATCAGCTAAAACTGATTTTAAGAAAGGCTACATAAAAGAAGAAGTTGTGTTAGCAGACATTACTAAAGTAAATGAATTATTAACTGATTTAAAAAATAATGGTTTTCAAATTGGTATAGCAACTGGGAGACCAAGAACAGAAACACTAGTGCCTTTTGAAACGATTGGTTGGTTAACACAATTTGATGAATATCATATTGGTACTGCTTCGGAAGTGCTAAATGCTGAAACTACATACCCAGAGCACAAACCTTTAGGTAAACCAAACCCATTTAGCTATTTAATAGCACACGGTGGTAATAGTGATGAAAATTATTTAACTTATATTAATAATCAAGAAGAAGCATTTAAAGATAAAGAAATATATATAGTAGGCGATTCGTTAGCAGATCTTCTAAGCGCTAAGAAAACAGGCGCAACTTTCATAGGCACTTTAACAGGACTGAAAGGGCAAGCAGCTAGAGCAGAATTAGAAGAAAATGACGCAGATTATATAGTAGATAATGTATTGGATATTAGAAATATACTAATTAAATAGAGTTGATAAAGATAAAAAAGAGAGTCTGGGACATAATAATTGTCCCAGACTCTCTTTTATATTTATAGATTAATCTATTGGTTTATCTAATTCTACTTTATTAATTCTTTGGAAACCATCAATGCCATAAAGGTCTGAAATAGTTTCATCAGTTGCTTCTTGGTCAATTGAAAGTACCATCATTGCTTCGCCGCCGATAGAATGTCTACCTAAGTGCATTGAAGCGATATTTATTTTATGCTCTCCAAGTAATTGTCCCATTTTACCAACAATACCTGGACGGTCATTATGATTAATAATTAACATATGTTTTTCAGGCTTGAAATCTACCGGATAGTCGTTGATTCTTACGATGCGAGGACCATATCCATTAAGAACGGTTGAACCAATTTTAACTGAATGTTCTTTATTGATTAACTCAAGTTCTATATAGTTACTGAAACCATATTTTTTACTATTCTTCTCAATTTGATAAGTTACACCTTGTTCATTTAGTAAAACTAATGCATTTATAAGGTTAACGTGATCGCCTAAATCTTGTTTTAGCACACCCATTACTAATTGGCGTGTAATTAAACTTGTATCATCTAAAGCTATTTCACCATGATATTTAATTTTAAGTTCACGTGGTCCTTTATCAAATAATTGTATACCTACTTCACCAGTAGTTCTACTTAACTGTACAAACGGTCTTAATTCTTCTTCGACATCACCAGAAATTTGAGGGGCGTTCACAGCATGTAAAACATTATTATTTTCAAAAATATCAATGATTTCATTCGCCACAGATACCGCTACTTTTTCTTGTGCTTCAATTGTAGATGCACCTAGGTGAGGAGTTACAATGATTTTATCGTGTTGCGTTAAAGGTGTGTTGTTTGCTGGTTCTTCTGTAAATACATCGAGTGCAGCTTTAGCAATTTTACCTTCATCTAATGCTTTAATTAAGGCGTCTTCGTCTATAATACCACCTCTAGCAACGTTAATGATTTGTAAATTGGGTTTCGCTAAATTGAAAAAGTCCTCATTTACAATACCTTTAGTTTTAGGTGTAAGAGGAGTATGTACTGTTATAAAGTCTGCTTGTTCTGCAATTTCTTCAACTGTAGCTCGTGTAACCTCTAAACGCTTTGCTTCATCGCTTGATAAATAAGGATCGAATGCGAGTATATTCATACCAAAGCTTTGTGCTCTTTTTGCAACACCAAGACCAATTCGGCCAGCACCAATAACACCTAGTGTTTTTTGATATAACTCCGTACCGCGGAATGTTTTTCTATCCCAGTTTCCTTCTTGCAATGAACGATGAGCTTCGGGAATATTTCTAGCCATCGCTAAAATCATAGCCATAGAATGTTCAGTTGCAGAAATTGTATTACCATCTGGTGCGTTGATTACTAATATTCCTTCTTTTGTTGCATAATCAACATCAATATTATCAACGCCAACACCTGCGCGTGCAATCACACGTAATTGTTTTGCAGCACTTAATATAGGAGGAGTTATCTGAGTCTGACTTCTTACTATTAATGCATCGTAATTGCCTATAATTTCAGTAAGTTCAGATTCAGATAGACCTGTGTTAATATCAACTTCAAAATTATCATGTTCTAATAAACTTTTTAGACCTTCTTCTGAAATTGGGTCTACGACTATAACTTTAAACATATTGATTAATTACCTCCTGGAATTTTGTGATACCTTTTCCGAGTACGGATGTACCTCTTAGTTCTGATAATACAATTTCTAATGCACTAATGAATTTCAACATATCATTAGGCGACACTTTACCCATGTGTCCAACTCTTAAAATTGAACCTTTAAGATGTTGTTGACCACCAGCAATTGTTATATTAAAACGATTTAGTAATTCATCTTTAATTGGTTTTACTTCTTCTTTATTAGGTACAAATGCTGTAACAGTAGGGGATGCAAATTGATCTTCTACTAATAAATCGATATCTAATGCTTTTATACCAGCTCTAACAGCTTCTTTACACACTTCGTGACGCTTAATAGTATTTTCGAATTGCTCTTCATTAATTAAATCACAATAAGTTTGAACACCTCTTATAAGTGAAACTGCTGGTGTGAAAGGAGTAGAATCATCATTTAATGAAGTAATGTATTTATTTAAGTCTAAATAAAAACGTGATGTTGTAACTTCTTTAAATCTTTCTATAGATCGATTATTATAAGCTACAAAAGCAGCACCTGGAGGTAGCATGATAGCTTTTTGACTACCCGCAACTAATAAATCAATATTGTCTCTTTCCATATCTACGTCTACAGCACCAATGATGCTTACACCATCTACTACAAAATAAATATTTGGATCAATATCATGTACTAATTTACCTAATTCACGGATAGGATGTTTCACTGAAGTCGATGTTTCACAAAATTGAGTGAATACAGCAGTTATATTTTCGTCGAGTGCATTAATATATGCTTCGAATTCTTCTATGTCTACACCATTTCCCCATTCAACTTCAAAAATATGAGCGTTAAATGGATAGGAAGCAGCTATCTTTTTAAACCTGTCTCCAAAAGCGCCTGATACTATAATCACGATATGGTCGTCTGGGTTTACGATATTGACCATTGCCGCCTCTAAAGCGCTTGTCCCTGAAGAAGTAAGGATAGCTACAGGGTTTTTAGCCCCAAAAATTGTTTGTAGATCTCTTGATGCTTGATGAATAATTTGACTAAATTCCTTTGTTCTATGACCAGTCATAGGTAAGTTCATACTTTCTAGAATTTGCCTAGGAACTGTCGTAGGACCTGGTGCGAGTAATAAAGAATCATGTTGATACATATTTATATACACTCCTTATTGAATTTATGTTCTATATTGTAGCAAAGAAAATAATAAAAATATAGTGAATTTATAGAAAATTCAGATTAAAACGCTTTCATATCAATATCTTACTTCACCACTGGCAATAACTTGAACATTTCCAGCTAAGGCACGTGTCACCATACAAGATTCTTCTGCTTTTTGAACAAGTCTTTTAAGTTTTCCTTGTAAATCTTCATCGGGTTCATCCCCAATATAAATTACAGGATAGTGTTCTATTTTTTTATAAGTAATGACACCATTTTCCACATCAACATATCCTTTTGAATCAACTTCAATTCTTTCGATTTCAATTTCAGAACGCTCAATCATAGCTGCTAAAGTAATCATATAACAAGTTGAAGCTGCGCCTAGTAACATTTCGTCAGGATTTGTGCCAATTTCAGGCCCGTCCATAACCTCTGGAATCGAAACTCTCGTTGATAAATTATTAGTTGTAATATGGCCTGAAGTATTTCTACCTTTAGTCCATGTTCCTTTTAAGTCAAAAATATGTGTAGTCATAATTATTTTTCCTTTCTTTAAATAAATAATTTTAGGTATACTTTACATTATGACGGATAATTAAGGAGTAGACAATGAATCTGAACAGTATAAATTCAATAATTAAGGTAGCACATAGAGGTGTTCCTTCATTGATACCTGAAAATACGATAGCATCTTATAAATATGCTCTCACATTAAACATCGATATGTTAGAAATTGATATACATAGAACTAAAGATGGAAAATTAGTTGTTATGCATGATCCTACGACTGAAAGAACAACTTTAGAACAAGGTACCATTAAAGATTTAACTTATGATGAATTATTAAAATATGATATAGGTAAATGGAAAGGAGAGAAATTTATAGGAGAACGTATACCATTGCTACAAGAAGTATTACAGCTTATCAAGCCTACCAATATTAAATTACTAATAGAAGTTAAACATCCAGATAAATATCCAGGCATAGAGGAAGAATTATTAAATGAAATTATTGAGACAGGGCTTGATATCAATCGTATTATTATCCAATCTTTTGATAGAAACAGCGTGAAAAAGGTTCGAGAATTAAATAAAAATATAAAACTTGGTGTGCTGATAAGTAAAAGACATCGTCTTATTAGAAATGATACAATACAAAAAATAAGTGAATATGCTCAGTATTTAAATCCAAATTATAAATTGCTTACGAAAGGGTTTGTGAAAAGTATACATGCGCATGGTTTAAAAATATTACCTTACACTGTAAATGATTATCATAATTTTGTAAGAATGATAGAAATTGGAGTAGATGGCGTTATTACAGATTATCCTCAAAGTTTAAGTGAATGGTTAAATGAATAAAATCTTATAAAAAAATCCCCGCTCCGAATGGAGTGGGGATATAAATTTAAACTATTAACGAGAGTAGTACTCAACGATTAATTGTTCATTGATTTCAGCAGGTAATTCACTACGTTCTGGAACGCGTACAAATGATCCTTCTAATTTATCAGCATCAAATGTTAAGTACTCAGGTACGTGGTTACTTAATTCTACAGATTCAGCAACAATGTTTAATTTTTGTGATTTTTCACGAACACCAATAGTTTGACCTGGTTTTAAAGTGTAAGATGGGATGTCTACGCGACCACCATCTACAGTGATGTGACCATGGTTAACTAATTGACGTGCTTGACGACGAGTACGTGCTAAACCTAATTGGTATACTACAGCATCTAAACGAGAAGCTAATAGTGCCATGAAGTTGTCACCGTGAACACCTTGCATGTTACCAGCTTTGTCGAAGATAGTGCGGAATTGACGTTCGTTAATTCCGTACATGTAACGTAATTTTTGTTTCTCTTGTAATTGCATACCATACTCAGATAATTTTTTACGTTGAGTAGGGCCGTGTTGTCCTGGTGCATATGGACGTTTTTCTAATTCTTTACCTGTGCCGCTTAATGAAATACCTAAACGACGTGATTTTTTCCAGTTTGAACCTCTAAATCTTGCCATTTTGAAGTTCCTCCTTTTTCTTGTTTGATTGTTATGAAGAAACAAGAAAGAATGTTAAATGCTCATATGGATATGTTATATTTGTGTGCCTTCACCTTGCAGCCGCGGTTACACAACACGCCTTCTCTGGGAATAACATAGAGCCCTATAATATTTAACTGCTACTTCCGTTAATTCACACAAAGAATAGTATACTGTTTTTGATGGATAATGTCAAACTATTTTTAGATATAGAGATGCTTTTCGAGTACTTGCACAAGTTGTTCTAAACCATCTTTATCTTTTTCTGTAAATCTTGCTTTTATTGGTGCATCTATATCTAACACACCGATAACTTCTTTGTTATAATATAGTGGTATAACTATTTCAGATTTACTGTTTGCATCACAAGCTATATGCCCAGGGAAGGCATTGACATCATCTACAAGCTGAGTTGAGTTATTTTCTACAGCTGTTCCACATACGCCTTTACCAATTTCTATATCAACGCAAGCAGGTAATCCTTGAAACGGACCAAGTTTTAATGCATTATTCTTAATAAGATAAAAACCTACCCAATTAATTTCGGGTAAAAATTGATTAATAAAAGCAGATGTATTACTTAAATTTGCAATTAGGTCTTTTTCACCTGATAAAAGGCCATCTAATTGTTTGCTTAATAGTGAATAATTCAAATTATGTTCAGACATATTTATTCCTCTTTTCATTATTTTTTTAAATTATAAATCTATTTTAGAACTTTAGATACAAATTGCACAGAAAAAGGTTTGTTGGATAAATATTTTACGTTATAATAAAGAGAACGATTTAGGAGGAGAATACATAATGGCAATTTATATAACACTTGCAATTATCATCATTATATTAATTGGTATTGGTATAATGTTATGGTTGCGTACATCAAAGCGAAATTTGATTACTGAGACTGAACAGCGTAAACAAAAAATTAAACAATTACCGTTTCAAGATGAGTTAGCTAAACTTAAAAAATTAAATGTGCGCGGCGAAGCTAAAGATAAGTATGATCAATTTAAACGAGAGTGGCAAACAGTGCTACAAGAAGATTTGAAAGTAGTGGATGCTAAAATACATGATGCCGATGCAGAGCTAGATAAATTTAAGTTTTCGCAATCGGAAGAAAGTATAGCTGATGCAGATAAGATTATGGATGGCATCGAAAAGAAATATACGCGCTTAACTCAGAGTGTTACAGAATTAATTACAACAGTAGAATCAAGCGATAAATTGTATGAAGAATGTAAGCAAATCTACAGAGAAACCAAAAGAGAAGTGTTAGCAAACAGACACCAATTCGGTGATGCAGCTGATTTAATCGAAAAAAATATCGAAGCATTTTATCCTAGAATTGAGCAGTATGAAGAACTTATTGATGAGGGACATTATGTTAAAGCAAAAGGTCATATTGATCAATTACATACAGATATGAAACGCATGCAAGAAGACATGAATGAAATTCCTCTATTAATCAAAGACGTTCAAAAAGAATTACCAGGACAATTCCAAGATTTAAAATTTGGTTGTCGCGATTTAAAAGTAGAAGGTTATAATTTAGAACATGTTAAAGTAGAAAGTACTTTACAAACTTTAAGAGGCAGATTGAATTTAGTTGAACCATTAATAGGTAGATTAGAACTAAGTGAAGCTGAAAACATTATTACTGAGATTAACGATTCATTAGATGATATGTACGATTTAATCGAACATGAAGTTAAATCTAAAAATACAGTTGAACAATCTAAAGAAATTATTACAGATGAATTATTCCATGCTAAAGATATGAACTATACGCTACAAACAGAAATTGAATATGTAAAAGAAAACTATTATATTTCTGAAGAAGATGTTCATAAAGTAAGACAGTATGAAAATGAGATTCAAAATTTAATAACTGTATATGATGAAATTTTGAGTGAGATGGCAAAAGCAAGTGTTAGATACAGTGAAGTAGAAGATAATTTACTATATATTGAAGAACACGTAAAAGTTATTAATGACAATCAAGAAAAAATTCAAAATCACCTTGTTTCATTACGTGAAGATGAAGCAACAGCTCAACAAAACACACTTAGAGTTCAATCTAAGAAAGAAGAAATATACAGAAATTTACTTGCTTCAAATTTACCTAGCGTACCTGAAAGATTTATCATTATGAAAAATGAAATCGATCATGAAATACGCGAAGTTAATAAAATCTTTAGCCAAAGACCGATTAATGTTCAGTTTGTGAAAGATAAAGTGAGCAATATCGTTTTACAAATGAATAAGTTTGAAGATGAAACAACAGACGTTTTAATTAATGCAGTTCATGCTGAAACATTAATTCAATATGGTAATAGATATAGAAAAGAAAATAACGAATTAAACAAAAGTCTTAATGAAGCAGAAAGACTTTTCGCTAATAATAGATACAAACGTGCAATAGAAATTTCAGAAGCGGCTTTAGAAAAAGTTGAACCTGGAATCAGTGATAAAATCGAAGAAGAAGTTTATCAGCAAAATTAATAAATATTTATAATAACAAGCTAGAACAAATTATTGTTCTAGCTTGTTATTTTTGGATAATCAATTGTCAAACTTCATTTTTTCACGTTAGCTATTCTATCATTTTTAAGTATATCTATACCATTTGACTTGTGGTATCATTATATAATGAAAAAAAGAGGTGACAGTATGATATATCTAGATAATGCTGCAACTACGAAGCCTCATGAGGATGTTATTAAGTCATATACTCAAATGAACCAACATTATTTTTTTAATCCAAATAGCCCTCATGGTGCAGGAATAAAAATTGCACATTTGATTGATAAAGCAAGAAAAAATATAAAACAATACTTAAATTTAAATGATAAATTTGATGTCATATTTACTAGTGGAGCCACTGAATCAAATAATATAGCCTTGCAAGGTATGGCTCAAACGAAGAAAAGATTTGGGAATACGATTTTAACAACTAAAATGGAACATCCATCTATACTTGAAACGGTGCGAGCGTTAGAAGAACAAGGATTTAACCTGAAATATATTAATACAACTGCTGATGGTAAATTAGATTTAAATTCTTTAGAAAAGCTACTTAATGATGATGTCATCCTTGTAACTTGTATGCATGTCAATAATATAATGGGCCAAGTTCAACCTATAGAAGAGATTAGCAAAATGCTTGAAGCTTATCCTAAAGTTCATTTTCATGTAGATGGTGTTCAAGGATTTGGTAAAATCCCTTTAGATATCAATTTAATGGATAGTTATAGTTTAAGCGCTCATAAATTCCATGGGTTAAAAGGATCTGGAATTTTAGTGTTGAACCAACTCAGATCTATTAAACCAATCATATTTGGTGGGGGACAAGAATACGGTATTAGAAGTGGTACAGTAAATGCCCCAGTTAATGTTTCTTTAGCTAAAGCTATGAGATTTATGCAAGAGAATTGTGAACAACATCGTAAAGTATTATATGCGAAGGGATCTGAAATTCGTTCGTTTATAGAAAATTATGAAGGTATAGTAATAAACTCTCCGACCGACGCAGTTCCATATATTTTGAATATTTCATTTCCGGGAGTAAAAGGTGAAGTATTGGTTAATGCTTTTTCAAAATTTGATATTTACCTTTCAACTACAAGTGCATGTTCTTCGAAAAAAAGTTCGCATAATGAAACGCTAAAAGCTATGGGTATGAGTAATAGTCGTATAGAAGGTAGTATAAGAATTAGCATAACGTATGATATAACAGAAGAACAAATCGAAACATTTAAAGAAGCCTTTAATAAAGTATATATAGAAGTAAAGGAGTTATTAAAAAATGAATTATGATCATATATTAGTTAGGTACGGTGAATTAACTTTAAAATCAGGCAATAGAAAGATGTTTGTAAATAAGTTAAGAGCAAACATTAAAGATCGCTTAATGCCACTACAAGGATATAAGGTACGTGCTAATCGAGATAGAATGTATATAGATGTCTATGAAGGTTCAGATATTGAAGAAATGATGACACGTATAACGTCGGTGTTTGGTGTACATTCAGTTAGCCCAGTAGTAAGAATTGAAAAAGAGTTAGATGTTATGAAGGGAATTGCACTTCAATTCGCGAATGAATTTAATGATGGTGACACATTTAAAATAGATGTTAGACGTGCAGATAAGACATTTGAAATGGATACTTTTCAACTAAACCAAGCTCTAGGTGGTCATGTACTCGAAAACACTAACAACATCACGGTTGATGTTAAACAGCCTGATCATAAAATTAAAGTTGAAGTAAGAAAAGATGCAATTTATATGTATAATAAAGTCCTAGAAGGTGCAGGAGGTTTACCTGTAGGAACTGGGGGTAAAACTTTATTAATGCTTTCTGGTGGAATAGATTCTCCAGTAGCTGGCATGGAGGTAATGAAACGTGGTGTAACAATTGAAGCTATTCATTTTCATAGCCCACCATATACTAGTGAACAAGCAAAACAAAAAGTTATCGACTTAACGAAACAGCTTTCTTATTTAACAGGGGACATTAAACTTCATATTGTACCTTTTACGAATTTACAAAAACAAATTCATAAAGTTGTTGAAGAAAGTTATACAATGACAAGTACGAGAAGAATGATGCTTCGAGTTACAGAAAAAGTTGCTCATAATATTGGAGCACATGCTATCGTTAATGGAGAAAACTTAGGACAAGTAGCTAGTCAAACTCTTGGCAGTATGTATGCAATAAATAGTGTTACATCTATGCCTATTTTAAGACCACTATTAACATTCGATAAAGATGAAATTGTTAAAAAAGCACAAGCTATTAACACTTTCGATTTATCGATTCAACCTTTTGAAGATTGTTGTACAATTTTTACGCCGAAAAACCCGAAAACAAATCCAAAATTAGAAAAAGTAGAATATTTTGAATCGAATTTTGATTTTGGTCCATTAATTGATGAAGCGGTAGAAAATGTAGAAACAATCACAATTTCTAAACATGATGATATTCAAAAAGAGAAAGAAGAATGGATGGATGATCTACTTTAAAATAGACGTTGGGATGTCGTATTCATAAAGTAGAGGAGATGAGACGATGGAGTTTGATATTAATATCCTACTTATCATTATAGTATTTGGTTTAATTGCGTCATTTATAGATTCTGTTGTAGGTGGCGGTGGTTTGATTTCTTTACCGGCGCTACTAGCAGTTGGAATGGATCCAGCGGTTGCGTTAGGTACAAATAAATTAGCAAGTTCTTTTGGTACATTTACAAGTACAATGAAGTTTATTAAAGCAAAGAAAGTGGATTTTGATATTGTCGGAAAGTTATTTCCTTTAAGCTTTATCGGCTCAATCTTCGGAGCAATAACTGCGACCTATTTACCACCAGAATATTTAAAGCCGTTAGCTATTATCATTCTTGCTCTTGTTACAGTGTATTCCATTGTAAAGAAAGATTGGGGAGATATTAACCAATATAAAAAATTATCATTAAAAAAGGCGATACTTTTTATTATTGGTGTAATTGTTATTGGTTATTATGATGGCTTCTTAGGTGGTGGAACAGGTTCGTTTTTCCTATTCATGTTGTTATTAATTGGCCTTGACTACTTACATGCAGCAGGTAATGCAAAGTTTTTAAACCTTGCTTCAAACGTTGGTGCGTTATTATTGTTCATGTTTCTCGGACAAGTCAATTATGTATATGGATTATGTATGGCCGCATCAATGGTAGCAGGTTCATACTTAGGAGTGACGTTTGCTATTAAAAAAGGCGTTTCTTATGTAAAAGTATTATTTATTGTTGTGACTATCATTTTGATTATTAAAAATATTTATGATTATGTGACTGTACAGTTAATGTGATTAAAATAACATGAGACAGGGAGATAATTCATTAGCTCAAAAAATCCTCCTAATCCGTTGAGATATTAATTAACAAATTAGGAGGATTTTTAATATATACGATTTTAAAATATAGGCCTATAACGCTAACGAGCTTGTTAATAATTTCTTGCACGTTAGAGGTCATTACCTCACATATATAATAAAAGCCCGAAACATAAATGTGTCTCGGGCTTTTTTCTATTATAAAAATTTCCTTTGTACTTTGCTCCAAAATGAATTGTGTGGGAGTCTGAGTGTACGTATATATTTATTTTTTATTTGAAGTCTAACAAACTCAGTTTCTTGTATACTTAATGCTTCATTATCTAATCCCATGATAGGATAATAATTGCCTTCTTTATCTAATACAATTTTAAGGGTACGCGTTTCGCCTAAGACGACAGAACTACTTACTGTTCTAAAGTTATTATTATTTAATGAAGCAATTTCAGTTAGTTGCATGCTTCGAATCATCGGGTCAATTATAGCGCCATCTAAAGATTTATTATAACCTGTTGAACCTGTAGGGGTAGAGATTAGTAAACCATCACCATTAAATGCTTCAAAGTATTCATCGTCAATATAAATTTCCATCTTCATTGGCTTAATAACACTAGATTTAATGTAAAAATCATTTAAACACATATATGACATCTGATCGTTAAGGTTTACTTCTAAAACTGGGTATTTACGGACCATTACATCATTTGAATTAATAGAATCGATCAAGTTTTGTATGTCATCAACACTAAAATCAACATATAAGTAATTTTGATCTAAGCGTGTACGAATCCCGACATAAATTTTGTCTTTATTAAAATTAGTTTTGCGACATGCCTGTAAGAAGCTACCATCCCCTCCAATTGAAGCGATAATATCCGCTTCTTCGTGATTATTTACGAATTTAAAGCCATATGGTTCCATCTGTGCTTTGATTTCGTCACATGTTTGAAGTATGTCTTTATCTTTAGATGTGAAAAAATAAATATGTTTATTAGAATTCATAAAATCTTCCTCCCAAATTGTTACAGTTGATATGAAAGTCTGTTATCATTATAAATGTAAAATCTTAAAATAGAAAGGAAGATAGTATGTCAAAAAGGTTAGTTGCAATTATTATTGCACTAGTACTTGTTATTGGTGGTATTGTGATGAGTACAGTAGGTGTATTTCTTGATAATTCTTGGAAAAATACTGTTACAGGTTCTGACGGCATAAGTGAATCAGTCCAATCAGGAAGTGATAGCAGTAGTAAAATAGTTAAATTATCTGTTGATGGAACTATACAAGATACTGGAACTGAAGAATCATTATTCAGTGGCAGTGGGTATAATCATCAATCATTTTTAAAGAAATTAGATAAAATTAAAAAAGATAATAGCGTAAAAGGCGTCTTATTAGAAGTTAATTCACCAGGTGGTGGTACATACGAAAGTGACGAAATACATAAAAAACTTGAAGAAATAAAAGCGAAAAACAAGAAAGTTTATGTACAAATGAAAAATATGGCTGCATCTGGGGGATACTACATCTCTACTCCAGCTGATAAAATTTATGCAGGTTCACAAACTTTAACTGGTTCATTAGGGGTTATTATTTCTAGTATTAATTATGCTGAACTAGCAGATAACTTAGGCGTAAAAGATCAATCAGTTGTTTCAGGTAAACATAAACAAATATTAAACCCTATGAAAGATATGTCTAAAGAAGAAAAAGACATTATGCAATCAATCATAGATGATAGCTATAAACAATTTGTTAAAGTTATTAAAGATGGCAGAGATATGCCAGAAGATAAAGTTAAGAAATTAGCAGACGGAAGAATATATTCTTCACAACAAGCAAAATCAAACGGATTAATCGATGAAATTGGTTATGAAGATGATGCAATTAAAGATTTAAGAAATGCAGTAAAATCTAAAAATGCACAAGTAGTTACTTATGATACAACTGGTTCATTCATGAACTTCCCAATGGGAGCTAAAAGTAAAATTTCATCTATGTTAGGTTTTGATGATATAAGTAAATATGAAGCACTTATTAAAGCAAATAATTCACCACAACCTATGTATCTATATGGTGAGTAAGGAGGATTTTAAATGACTGAAGTACATTACGAACAAGTCGCTTCTTCTCGTGAACAAAGTGACATAGAACGCACTGTAAATAAGTATATGTCTAGTATAAAATCTATCGTATTTGCTGGATTCTGGGTTCGATTTTTAGCTTATATCATTGATTTACTTGCTTTAGCTGGGTTTAAAGGTATTGTATTAGGACCGCTATTCGCGTCAACAAGTATTAAGAGTGAGTACCTATTCGTACCATATTTCAGTGTTGAAAATATTGTTAGCGCATTGATATTTTATTTATATTTTGTGTTAATGACTTATTATTTTAAGGCAACATTAGGAAAAATGATACTTGGCTTGAGTGTTTATCGAGAAGATGCAAAGCCGTTAAAATTTACTGATGTGTTATTTAGAGAATGGATAGGTAGAATTATTTCGGGCATATTGCTTGGCTTACCTTATATAGTCGTAGCATTTAATAAAAAACATAAAGGTATTCACGATTACTTTGGTGATACAGTTGTTTTGAAAAATAAATACATTGAAATGAGAAAAGATTTCCAAAGAGTAACGAGTCAAAACTCATAAACAAATGAATTTCAAAGTCTCTTTAATCATGATAGAATATACCTATCAAGATTAAGGAGGCTTTTTTAATGGCGCAAGTTACATTCAAGAATGAACCTATTACATTAGTAGGTAAAGAAGTAGAAGTAGGTTCAACAGCACCAGACTTTACTGTATTAGCAAATGATTTATCAGAAAGAACTTTAAAAGACTATGAAGGTAAAAAGAAACTCATTAGTGCCGTACCTTCTTTAGATACAGGTGTTTGTAGTCAACAAACTCGCAAATTTAATGAAGAAGCAGCAGATGTACAAGATGGAGTTGTTCTAACAATTTCAAACGACTTACCATTTGCTCAAAAGAAATGGTGTGCAGCTGAAGGTTTAGAAAACGTAATTACATTAAGTGATCACCGTGACTTATCATTTGGTGAAAATTATGGTGTAGTAATGAAAGAATTACGTTTACTAGCACGTTCTGTCTTTGTATTAGATAAAGACAATAAAGTTGTTTACTCAGAAATTGTGAGTGAAGGCACAAATCACCCAGACTATGATAAAGCTTTAGAAGCTTTCAAAAACTTAAACTAATAAACAACTATAAAGTGCTGTCCATATGAATGGGCAGCTTTTTATACGAAAGAGGGCAATTATGACTGAAGAAAAAAATATTATGGAAACATTGTATGAGAAACTGGATGAAAATAGTAAAAAATTACATGATGAAAATGGACAAAGTTACATTGAAAACTTAGGTTTAGCAATGGAAGATATTTATACCAACCAAAGAGACCTCTTAGAACAATCGACAATACAAGAGAGAAGAAAAGCATTTCAATTTGCATATTTAAGTTTGCTAAAAGAAGAAATCATTCAACCTAATCATCAAATGACACCGGACTCAATAGGCTTTATATTAAGCTACCTTGTTAACTTATTTAATAAGAATAAAGAGGAATTAAATGTTGTAGATATAGCAAGTGGAACAGGACATTTAAGTGCGACAATAAATGAACAGAACCAAGAAAAAACTGTAATGCATCATTTAATAGAAGTAGACCCAGTATTACAGCGTGTAAGTATTCATCTTGCTAACTTCTTGGAAATACCATTCGATGTATATCCACATGATGCAATTATGCCACTGCCATTAGAAGAAGCGGACGTTGTAGTAGGGGATTTACCAGTTGGGTATTATCCAGTTGATGAACGTAGTAAAGAAATGAAATTAGGTTTCGAAGATGGTCACAGTTATAGCCATTATTTATTATTAGAACAAGCAGTCAATGCAGTGAGACCAGGTGGTTATGTATTTTTAATTGTTCCAAGTCAATTATTCGAAGGTGAAGAAGTGAAACAGCTTCAAAAATTTATTGCAACAGAAACAGAAATGCAAGCATTTTTAAACTTCCCTAAAACATTGTTTAAGACAGAACAATCTAAAAAATCATTATTAATCTTACAAAAGAAAGACTCAGGGAAAACTCATTCTGTTGAGGTATTATTAGCGAATATTCCGGACTTCAAAGCACAAGCCCAACTGAAAACGTTTTTAGATGAAGTTGATGAATGGATGAAAGAAAATCATCCTTCATAAACTGTATTAATACTTGATTAGTATCTGTATTAGTGTTTAAATAGTATAGAAAAGTATTATCAGGAGGAAGTCTAAATGACAAAAATAATAGCAATTAATGCCGGTAGTTCATCATTAAAATTTCAATTATTTGAAATGCCTGAAGAAAAAGTAATAACAAAAGGCTTGATAGAACGTATTGGTTTAAAAAATTCAGTTTTCTCAATTGTAGTAAACGGAGAAAAAATTACTGAAACATTAGATATTGAAAATCATGATATTGCAGTTAACATTATGTTAGATGCACTGAAAAATCATAACATTATCAATGATATTAATGATATTCAAGGAACTGGTCACCGTGTAGTACATGGTGGAGAATTATTCCCTGAATCAGCACTTGTAACAGATGATGTGTTAGAAAAAATTGAATCATTAACAGAACTTGCGCCTTTGCATAACCCAGCAAACATTATGGGTATTAAGGCTTTCAGAAAGCTATTACCAAATATTCCTCACGTTGCAGTATTTGATACTTCATTCCATCAAACTATGCCAGAAGAATCATATTTATATAGTTTACCTTATAACTTCTATAAAGATTTCGGTATTCGTAAATATGGTTTCCATGGTACAAGTCATAAATATGTATCAGAAAGAGCAGCTGAATTATTAGATCGTCCTATAGATCAATTAAGAATTATTTCATGCCATATCGGGAATGGCGCGTCAATCGCAGCTATTGATGGCGGTAAATCTGTAGATACATCTATGGGCTTCACACCATTAGCTGGTGTAACAATGGGAACACGTTCAGGTAACTTAGACCCAGCTTTAATTCCATTTATCATGGAAAAAACGGGCAAAAATGCAGAAGAAGTATTAAATATCTTAAACAAAGAATCAGGATTACTTGGTATTTCAGGTTCTTCAAGTGATTTAAGAGATATACAACAAGATGCAAACGAAGGTAATGAAAGAGCTAAATTGGCATTAGATGTATTCGCTTCTAGAATTCATAAATATATGGGTTCTTATGCAACAAGAATGCATGGTCTAGACGCTATTGTATTCACTGCAGGTGTTGGTGAAAACTCTGATACTGTACGTGCTAAAGTATTAGAAGGTTTAGAATTCATGGGTGTATATTGGGACCCACGCTTAAACACAGGATTACATGGTGAAGAAGCATTTATCAACTACCCACATTCACCAGTTAAAGTAATTGTTATTCCAACTGACGAAGAAGTTGTAATCGCTCGTGATGTTATGAAATTTGGTAACTTAGGTAAATAATTATTAATAATCAAGAGGTTGAAACAAATTAATTGTTTCAACCTCTTTTATTTATATGAAAATTTTAATGTTAGTTATCCAATTCCTTTATGTTTATCTATTTATCGTTAAGGCTATACATAATTAAAGAAGCAATGAGGAGGAATATCATGAGACCAGAGAGAGCACTGTTACGATTAGTTAGAATTGTAATGAGAAGAGTAGGTAGAGAACAAGCGAAAAAACAAAAGCAAAAAAGTAATGAAGATATACAAGACCAAAATAACGAACAAAAATAATAAAAAATTTGAGGCTGAGACATAAATACATGTCTCAGCCTCATTGCCGGGGTAGGACTACGAAATCTGTTTAATAAAATGAGATTTCTGCCCAACTCCCAAGCTTTTTGGAAGTGTGGAATTATATCCTAAACTCTATTAATATTTAGTTCTTAAAAATTATTTTCCATCGTGATGTTGATCGAATAATTCTTTTGTTGCAACTGTTGGTTCGAAATCTTCAGGCATTGTTTCAGTTCTAACAACTAAAACGTCACATGGAGAATTTCGAACAATTGCTTCTGAAACTGAACCTACAATGAAGCGTTCTACTGCATTTAGTCCTGAAGTACCACACATGATTAAGTCGACTTCAAAATCATCAGCTAACTTTTTAGGAATAATCGTTTTAGGTGAGCCAAATTCTAATTTAGTTGCAACATTTGCTACACCATTTTTTTCAGCATTTTCTTTATATCCAGATAATAAACTTTCAGCGAAGCTTGTAGCTTTATTTACTATTTGAGTATCATAAGCCTCAACACTAGCGTATGAGCGAGAATCAACAATATTAACAATTGTTAATTTAGCATCGTTACGTTTTGCTACAGCTACTGCCTTGTTATAAGCCCATTCTGCCTCAGTTGATCCATCTACTGCTATAAGAATATTTTTATAATTTAACATCTGAACCGCCTCCTAGTTCTTTTATCTTATTATATCATAATTTTCTGAAAAAATAACAAATTAACTTTTTAATAATAGAGATAATGTCACATTTTTAATCATAATATGATAAAGTATAATTATCGTTTGAATATTTAGAAATTTAAGACATTAGCAATAGTATAATTTTTGAATAAAAATGATTGCGCTTTCAAAATTATGGCGTTATGATTGAGTCAAGGAGGGAATTTATTATGATAATTGGAGTACCAAAAGAGATAAAAAATAATGAGAATAGGGTGGCGTTAACACCCAGTGGAGTAGCAACTTTAATTGACCAAAAACACTCAGTTAAAGTAGAAACTGGTGCAGGTTTAGGTTCACAATTTACAGACGAAGACTACAAGGCTTTAGGTGCTGAAATTGTTGATCAAAAAGAAGCTTGGAATGTTGAAATGGTTATGAAAGTTAAAGAACCTCTTGAAGAAGAATTTCAATTTTTCAAAAAGGATTTAATACTTTTTACATATCTTCATTTAGCAGCAGAAGAATCGTTAACTAATGCATTATTAGAAAATGAAGTAACAGCAATTGCTTATGAGACTGTTCAATTAAAAGATCGCTCTCTACCATTATTAGCACCTATGAGTGAAGTTGCAGGAAGAATGTCTACACAAATTGGTGCTCAATTCTTACAAAAAACTAATGGTGGAATTGGAATTCTATTATCTGGTGTACCCGGTGTTAAACGTGGAAAAGTCACAATAATTGGCGGCGGACAAGCAGGAACAAATGCTGCTAAAATGGCAGTCGGTCTTGGTGCTGATGTTACAATTATTGATTTAAATCCTACTAGATTACAACAATTAGATGATTTATTTGGTTCTAGTGTACAAACAATGATGTCATCACCATTAAACATCGAAGAATCTGTAGTTGAAAGTGATTTAGTGATAGGTTCTGTTCTTATCCCTGGTGCAAAGGCACCAAAGCTTGTAACTGAAGATATGGTTAAGAAAATGAGACCTGGTTCAGTACTTGTGGATATTGCAATTGATCAAGGTGGTTCATTCGAAACATCTGATAGAATTACAACGCATGACGATCCTACATATGTTAAGCACGGTGTCCTTCATTATTCAGTTGCTAACATGCCTGGCGCAGTGCCTAGAACGTCAACAATAGCTTTAAATAATGCAACAACTCCATACGCATTACAACTTGCAAACAAAGGCTATATAAAAGCATGCCAAGAAAATGAAGCACTAGCAAAAGGTTTAAACACAATTCATGGTAAATTAACTTACGAAGAAGTAGCAAAAACATTTGATAAGGAATTTACACCTTATCAAGACATCTTGAAATAATAGAGAAAGCACAAAATGTTGGTATATTAAACATTTTGTGCTTTTTTTGATAGAAGAAAATTATGAACGAACTTGATTATAAATCATTATTAGATGCCACTGAAAATATCTGTTATTGCAGAAACATAGAAATTGCTACTGTTGTTGCCACGTTTGGTGAGAAAAGACAATAAGGGTACTGTTATTGACAAGTTTAGCAAGAAAAGACAATAAGGGTACTGTTAGGGTACTGTTATTGACAAGTTTAGCAAGAAAAGACAATAAAAAAAGAGGCTGAGACATGTATTTATGTCTCAGCCTAATTCATTATAATAGCAGTAGCTAACTCTCTTAAACACAGCATTTGCATAATACTTTATTCAAACAATCTTAGTTCCATGTACTTCATCAAACGGTATGTCGTTAAGTAACGTTTGTAAATTATCTTTATTAAGTCCGCCACCTGGCATAATTGTGATGTTGCCTTTTGAATGCATTAGCAATTTACCGAGATGGAATACGTTATCAAAGACTGATTGGTCACTTGGGCCGCCATGTGTTAACAAGCGCTCAAAGCCGTGGTCAATTAGCCAATCAAGAGACTTTAATTGAATATATGGATTGATTAAATCAAATGCCATGTGACATACAGCGTGTGTATCTCCGCATGTTTCTTTTAAAGCATCCATTTTCCATTCATCGAGTTGTTCATTTTCATCTAAACAACCAAAAACAAATGCGTCTACATTTAAAGTTTTAAGTTGAATAATATCTTGTCTCATTACTTCATATTCAAAATAATCGTAATTAAAGTCTCCACCTCTAGGCCTGATCATAACAGCAACTTGTACATCATTTTGATGACATAACTCAGTTGCAATTTTAACCATACCATAGCTAGGTGTAGTGCCACCTACAGATAAGTTATCGCATAATTCTATACGATTTGCTCCGTTTTTAATCGCATGGTTAATTTGTTCAATTGTTTCAACGCAAGATTCTTTTATCATTTTTCATAACCTGTTAAAAATTCATGGCCGTCTTTTGTTACAACAATATCGTCTTCAATTCTAACACCAGCTACTCCAGGAACATAAATGCCTGGTTCAACAGTTAAAACCATACCTTCTTTAAATGTATCTGTGTTAACGCTAGAAATATCAGGGAATTCATGAACACTTAATCCTAAACCGTGACCGAGTCTATGTGGGAAGTAATCACCATATCCAGCATTACTTATAATATCTCGTGCTACTTTATCACATTCAGAGATTTTAACGCCTGGTTTAATAATATCAATTGCTTTTTTATTTGCTTCTAATACAATGTTATAAATTTCTTGAGCTTTTTCAGGCGGTGTACCAAATGCTATTGTTCTTGTAATGTCCGAGCAGTAACCTTTGTATATAACACCTAAATCAAATAAAACATATTCATTGTTTTGTAATTTTCTATCTCCCGGGGTACCATGTGGTGCTGCTGCGTGATCTCCGAATAATACCATCGTATCAAAGCTCATTTTTGAAATACCATGTTGCTTCATAGTTGTTTCAATATGATTAAGTACTTCGATTTCAGTTACACCTTCAGCCAATTTTTCGGCACCAGCTTTAATTGCTAAATCTGCGTATTTAGCCGCTTCATGCAATAATTCAATTTCACTTTGAGTTTTAATGTTTCTTACATCTTTCAACACTTGATCAATATCTTCGAATTTTTCAACATTAAAAGCTTTTTCTACTTCGCGAAAACGTTTAACAGATAAATGTTCGGATTCAATAGCGAAAGTTTTATAAGTTCTTTCTTCAATTAAGTCAAAAGCTGATTCAGTATCTAAATATCCAACGATATCCCCTTTGAACCCAGCATTTTTAGCTTCTTCAACTTCCATTTTTGGACAAAATAGTGTTTCTTCTCCGTCTTTTGTAATTAATAAACTAAATAAACGTTCATGAGGTTCAGATAAATAACCAGTTAAATAAAAAATATTTAAAGGTGTTGTTATCCATGCAGCATCTACATTTTTCTCATTTAAAAACGTTGTAATTTCATTGTGTTTCATAATTCAGCCTCCCAATTATCTTTCGTACATCATTATTCTAGACTTCCTGCTTAATAAATTCAAATTTAGGGTATATAATATAGAGAAAAGATATTGTGAGGAGGGAAATTCATGAAAGTATCATTTCATGGTCAATCAGTTATATATTTCGAAAGTAAAAATCATAAAGTGATTGTAGACCCATTTATATCTGGCAATCCTATGAGTGACTTAAATGTAGATGAAGTAGAAGCAGATTATATCATATTGACACACAGTCATGGCGACCATATTGGGGATACAGTAGATATTGCTAAAAGAACAGGTGCACTAGTTATTGCATTACCTGAAGCAATTGATTATTTATCTAATAAACATGGACTTGAAAACCTACATCCAATGAATATTGGTGGGAACATTGAATTTAATTTTGGTAAAGTAAAATTTGTTCAAGCATTCCACAGTAATAGTTTTACAGAAGAAAATGGCGAAATAATTTATTTAGGAATGCCTGCAGGTATTGTTCTAGAAACTGAAGGTGGCACAATTTATCATACAGGTGATACAGGTTTATTCAGCGATATGAAGTTAATAGCTGATAGACATCCTGTTGATTTATGTTTTGTACCAATCGGTGACAACTTTACAATGGGTATTGATGATGCAAGTTATGCCATCAATGAGTTTATCAAACCTAAAAAAGTCGTTCCAATCCATTACGACACATTTGATTTAATTAAACAAGATCCAAAAGAATTTGAAAAAGCTGTAACAAAAGCAGAAGTTCATATTTTAAAACCAGGTGAACATGTAGAATTATAATTAATTTAAGAGACTGAGACAGAAATAAATGTCCCAGTCTCTTATATTTTGTTAATGATTCTTTCTTATGTAAACATATCTTTTAATCTCTCAAGAATGTATAATATAATTAATTCATTATAATCGATAGAGGGTATAAAACATGACGAAACATGAACAAATAATAAAGTACATTGAATCGTTATCTGTTGGACATAAAATCTCTGTCAGACAGATTGCTAAAGATTTAAATGTTTCAGAAGGTACTGCATACAGGGCGATAAAAGAAGCTGATAATAAAGGGTTAGTAGCATCAATTGATAGAGTAGGTACAGTTAGAATTGAAAGAAAATCAAGAGAACAAATTGAAAACTTAACTTTTAATGAAATTGTGAAAATAGTAGATGGACAAGTTTTAGGTGGTAAACAAGGCTTACATAAAACGTTATCTAAATTTGCAATTGGTGCTATGGAAATCAAAGATGTTGTTAAATACTTAACGATGAATACATTGCTTATAGTCGGTAATAGAGCAGATGTTCAAATGGAAGCGTTGAAAAGAGGTTCAGCCGTATTAATAACGGGTGGATTTGAAGCGGATGATGACATTATCGAATATGCCAATGAGCATGATTTACCTATAATATCTTCTAATTATGATACGTTTTTAGTAGCCAATGCAATCAATCGAGCTATTTATGACCAAATGATTAAAAAAGAAATTCTTATGGTAGAAGATATCATGATACCAATTGAAGAAACTTCTTATTTATTTGATAACCAAAAAGTGAGAGATTGGAACGAAATGTCACAACAAACTTCTCATACTAGATTTCCAGTTGTCGATAATGAACTAAAGGTCATCGGTATTTTAACGAGTAAAGATATTGTTAATGAAGAGCCAGATAAACAGATTAAAGCTTTAATGACTAAAGCACCAATCGTTGCGCATTTAAATACAACGATAGCTACATGTGCTCATTTGATGATTTGGGAAGGTATTGAATTGTTACCAGTTGTCTCAAATACGAAAGAATTAATTGGTATAATCTCAAGAGAAGATGTGTTAAAGACAATGCAACTGATGAGTAGACAGCCTCAGATAGGAGAAACAATTCATGATCAAATTGCTAAACAAATTAGTATGGAGAACGGCAAAATAAAAGTTAATATTTCTCCACAACTTACAAATCAATTTGGTATGATGACGAAATCAATTTATATAGCAGTAATAGAAGAAGCACTTAGATATGAAGTGAGAAAATTGAAGAAATCAGAGTTGATGATTGAACATATAGACATTTATTATTTTAAAACGGTACAAATTGATGAAGAAGTTACTGTTAATATATCAGTTTTAGATATGGGCAGGTTGTCTGCTAAATTTGAAATATCTATGATGAATGGTAATAATACTGTTGCGAAAGCATTGTTGATGTGTCAATTACTAGATAAATAAAAAAGTCTGGAAAACAATAAATGCTCCAGACCAAAGAAAAATATTGGCAATAGATGACTGAACTGAAAATGCACTTATATCAAGCTTTTCAATTCTAATCATTCTTGCCGGGGTGGGGCAACGAAACCTTTTTAGTAAAATGAGGTTTCTGTCCCACTCCGTTTTTAAGATGATTGATTACGTTTTTTTCGTTCGAATTCTTCCCAAGCTTTGTTCTCAATCGGTAAATTACCTTTAAAGTATTTACTTGCTTTATGTCCATAGGTAATATTAACAATACCAAAGAACACCAATACTAAGACAATTATGTAAGTAACTAAAGTTGGAAACAAAAGTACTTGGTCTGCTGAGAATGCTATTAAGAAGATACCAAAGAAAAATCTCGCACGTTCTTTATGATATGCTTTTCTAACATCTCTTTTTGTTCTGAATGAACGGGCAAAGTTTAAAATAGTAAAAATTAAAGCGAGAATCATTACGGTTACGGATAACGCAACCAATACGGACATAATTTCAGGTGACATAGTTTAATCCTCCTACCAAGAAGCATTATATCAATTTATAAAATATAAGTAAATATATAGAAAGAGGGACCAATATGAATGACATTTTAAATAAAATTAAAGAATACGAAACAATAATTATACATAGACATGTAAGACCAGACCCTGATGCTTACGGCTCGCAACTAGGACTGAAATATATTTTAGAAGAAGCTTTTCCCGAAAAAAATATTTATGCAGTTGGACAATCAGAACCTTCATTAGAGTTTATTGGTGAATTAGACAATATTGAGGATGAAGTATACCAAAATGCTTTAGTAATAATTTGTGATACGGCAAATGAACCAAGAATCGATGATAATCGATTTAAACTAGGTAAAGAGCTCATTAAAATAGATCATCATCCACCAGTTGATTCATATGGCGATATTAATTATGTTAACACTGAAGCTTCTTCAACAAGTGAAATTATTTATGATTTAAATCAAGAGTGGAATTTAAACCAATCTGAAATTAATACAAAAGCAAGTCGTGTATTATATTTAGGTATAGTAGGAGATACTGGTCGTTTCTTGTTTGATAATACGACACCTCATACTATGGAAGTAGCCGCTTCACTTATGACTAAAGAATTTAACCGCAATGAAATGCTTAATCAACTTAGTGAACGTGAACCAAAGCTATTACATTTTCAAGGGTACATCCTTCAAAACTTCAACTATGATGGAAACGGATTTTGTTATATAAAAATAACGAAAGATATATTAGAAAAATTTGATATTTTACCAAATGAAGCATCATTATTTGTCAATGCAGTTGCAGATATTAAAGGTGTGAAAGCTTGGGTGTTTGCAGTCGATGAAGGAAAAGAAATTAGATGTCGCATTAGATCTAAAGGTATAAAAATAAATCATATTGCGGCAAAATACAATGGTGGAGGACACCCTAATGCATCAGGTGCTTCTGTATACAGTTGGGAAGAGTTCGATGAATTAGCTAGAGATATTAAATCTGAAATATAGGAGGTAAAGCGCATGGTAAGTCATTTAAATATTCATTCGTCATTTGATTTGTTGAATTCTAGTTTGAGAATTCCAGATGTTATTAAAAAGGCTAAAAATGAAAATTATCAAGCGCTTGCTATAACAGATTTAAATGTCATGTATGGAGCTTTGCAATTTTATGATGAATGTTTAAAACAAGGTATTAAACCTATATTTGGTTTGACCATTTATTTAGATGATCAATTAAATGAATTAGAATGTGTGTTGTTAGCCAAAAATCAAACTGGTTATCAAAATTTAGTTAAATTATCTTCAGCGATATCTCTTAAAGAAAGACATTCAACGCCAATCGAGTGGTTAAATACTTATTCAGAAGGTTTAATCATAATAGGTAAAAACTTAAATATTGATAATGAACATTTATTCCATTCAATAAAAATATCTGACCAAGACAAGTACATATCCCATGATTCATCAGTTGAAGAAAATTATAAAAAAGTGTATATGCAATCGGCTTTATATTTAAATGATGAAGATAGCGATAGTTTAATTGCATTAAATGCTATTAAAAATAATGAAAAATTAACAATATCTGATTTTAATACGCATTTAAACCAACATTTTTTAACTATGGAAGAATTAAGCCAAATTGACGTCTCATCTAAATTTATCAAAACAACTGATGAAATAGCTGAAAAATGTAATGTACAAATTCAATACCATCAAGATTTATTGCCGAAGTATGTTACTCCAAATGGCAAAGATAGTGATACTTATCTGTGGGAATTATTGATGAACAATAAATCAAACTTTCCACAATTTAACGACACTTATGCTGAAAGGTTGAAATATGAGTATGACATTATAGTATCCATGGGATATTCAGATTACTTCCTTATAGTGAGTGACTTAATAAATTATGCGAAATCAAATGATGTGTTAGTTGGTCCAGGGCGTGGCTCTTCAGGTGGTTCGCTCGTAAGTTATATACTAAATATTACGACATTGGATCCTATTGAATATGACCTATTATTTGAGCGTTTTCTAAATCCAGAACGTGTAACTATGCCGGATATTGATATTGATTTCCAAGATACGAAGCGGGATAAAGTTATTCAATATGTCCAAGAGAAGTACGGTGATAATAGAGTAGCAGGTATAGTGACTTACGGTCATTTGCTAGCACGAGCAGTTGCCAGAGATGTAGGTAGAATATTACAATTTGATGAACCAACTTTAAATTATATATCTAAGTTAATACCACACAAGTTAGGTATAACTTTAGACGAGGCATATGAAAGTGATGAATTTAAACAATTCGTCAGTAAAAACCATTTAAACGAAAAATGGTTCCAATTATGTAAACAATTAGAAGGTTTACCAAGACATACTTCGACACACGCAGCAGGTATCATTATAAACGATCAACCTTTACATGAATTTGTACCGACAATGATGGGAGATACAGGTGTATTAACACAATGGACGATGACAGAAACTGAAAAATTAGGTCTGTTAAAAATCGACTTTTTAGGATTAAGGAATTTATCAATCATTCAGCAAGTTGTGAATCAAGTTAAGTATCAAGAAAAAACTGAAATTGATATCGAAAATATACCTTATGATGATCAAAAAGTATTTCAACTATTATCACGTGGAGAAACTACTGGAATATTCCAACTAGAATCTCAAGGTGTAAGAAGTGTGTTGAAAAGGTTAAAACCTGACCATTTCTTAGATATAGTAGCAGTGACTTCTTTATATAGACCAGGACCTATGGAAGAAATACCTACTTATATAAAAAGAAGAAGAAAAGTTGAACCAATTGAATACTTGCATCCTGATTTAGAAGAAATCTTAAAGTCTACATATGGTGTTATTATTTATCAAGAACAAATTATGCAAATAGCTAGTAAATTTGCTGGTTTCTCCTATGGTGAAGCTGATATTTTAAGAAGGGCTATGAGTAAGAAAAATAGATCTGTTCTTGAAAATGAAAGAAAACATTTTATAAATGGAAGTTTAAGTCGTGGTTATGAAGAACAGACAGCTATTAAAATTTTTGATTTAATTTTAAAATTCGCTGATTATGGTTACCCTAAAGCTCATGCTGTCGCATATAGTAAAATAGCTTACATTATGACTTATTTAAAAGTGCATTATCCTACTTACTTTTATGCATCTATTTTATCTAATGTAGTTGGTAATGAAAATAAAACTGAACAAATGGTTACAGAATTAAAAAGGATAGGTGTAAAAATTTATCCGCCTTCTATTAATCATAGTGAATGGTTCTACAAAGCAACCAAAACTGGTATATACACATCTTTAGGTGCAATTAAAACTGTCGGTTATCAAAGCGTAAAGAGTTTAGTAGAAGAAAGAAAGTATAGAGGACCTTATAAAGATATGTACGACTTAGTGCATAGGCTACCAAATAAAGTTAAGAATAAAAAACTAATTCAAGCACTTATTTATGCTGGGGCGTTAGATGATTTTAAGCAAACTAGAGCAACAATGCTACAGTCTTTAGATGATGTTTTCGAAAGTAGCGCATCTGTTGGAGATGCGAATAATTTACTTTCAGAGTTGGGTTTAAATGTTAAAAAAGAATTTAAAGAAGTAGAAGAAATGCCTAGTTTAATGAAAAGTGAATATGAAAAAGAATATTTAGGATTTTATGCTACAGAACATCCTATCTTAACATTATTTAAGCAGCATCAATATTTAACGATTTATCCAATTAGAGTACAAAACGATAAAGTGCCAATGCTTGTTATGATTGCTTCTTTAAGAAAAATAAGAACTAAAAAAGGACAAAACATGGCATTCGTTAATTTAATTGACGGCATTAATGAAGTTGAAGGCGTTATTTTTCCGGATACGTATAAAAAAATTGAAACAATGAATATAGAAAATAAACCTTTAATTATTCAAGGCAAATTCGAAAACAGAAACGGTAAAATGCAAATAATTATCAACCAAATAGATTTATTAGAAGATTATAAAGAGTACAAAATCAAAACAACTTCTGAATTAGTTGTTCGAAATGTATTTGAACTTAATGATTGGGTTACGCAAAATCATAAAAGTGGCATTAAAGTAACTTATTTTAATGACGAAGATTATACATCTCATAATATGGGTTTTTTAAATTCTGATAAAGGAAATATTAAAGATTTTATCGATATGATAGGTTACGAAAATATACGATTGATATAGGCTTTATTAATCAATTAAATTATGATATAGTATTCTCCATGGTGGTCTGACCACTATGGAGAATTTTTTAATTAAAAATAGGAAATTTCATGTATAATATATTGGGAGATACATATAATAACGAAGGGATGATTATATTGTCATTAAGAGACGATGCTTTATACATGCACAAAGAAAAACAAGGAAAATTAGGAGTTTACGCAAAAGTTAAAGTCACAAATAAAGAAGAATTAAGTTTAGCTTATTCTCCAGGGGTAGCTGAACCATGTAAGGACATTCATGAAGATGTCCGCAAGGTTTATGATTACACAATGAAATCTAATGCAGTAGCTGTTATAACTGATGGTACAGCTGTTCTTGGATTAGGGGATATTGGTCCAGAAGCAAGTATACCGGTAATGGAAGGTAAAGCTGTATTATTTAAAAGTTTTGCTGGAGTAGATGGTATTCCAATTGCATTAAATACAGTTGATGTAGATGAAATCGTAAATACAGTGAAGTTACTAGAGCCAAATTATGGTGGCGTAAACCTAGAAGATATTTCAGCTCCAAGATGTTTTGAAATTGAAGAAAGACTAAAAAAAGAAACAAAAATACCAGTTTTTCATGATGATCAACACGGAACTGCAATTGTTACAGTTGCAGGCTTATTAAACGCGCTTAAATTGACGGATAGAGATTTAGCTGATATCAAAGTTGTATTAAACGGAGCAGGTGCAGCAGGTATCGCAATTATCAAACTTCTATACAGTTATGGTGTTAGAAATATGATTATGTGTGATTCTAGAGGTGCAATCTTTGAAGGTCGTGAATATGGCATGAACCCTACTAAAGAATTTGTAGCTAAATGGACTAACAAAGATAAAATTGAAGGTAAATTAGAAGATGTCATTAATGATGCTGATGTCTTTATTGGTGTGTCTGTTGAAGGTGCTCTAACTAAAGATATGGTTGACACTATGGCTGAAGATTCAATTATCTTCGCAATGGCAAATCCAGTTCCAGAAATCATGCCAGATATAGCTAAAGAAGCAGGAGCAAAAGTAATCGGTACAGGTCGTTCTGACTTTCCAAACCAAATTAATAATGTCCTAGCATTCCCTGGTATATTTAGAGGTGCATTAGATATTCGTGCAACTCATATTAATGAAGAAATGAAACAAGCAGCTGTTGAAGCAATCGCTAACTTAGTTTCAGATAAAGAATTAAACGCTGACTATGTCATCCCAGGCCCATTTGATCCTAGAGTAGCACCTTACGTAGCAAAGGCGGTAGCTAAAGCAGGAATGGAATCAGGCGTTGCACGTATTGAAGTAGATATAGATGAAATTGAACGTAAGACATATGAACTAGCAGATTTATCATAATTTCGGAAGGAGACACCACATTGGATAAAGATAAACAAAAAGGTTTAATCAAAATTGTTGAACAAATTCAAACAATTATTGTTGAAAAAAATATTCAAGTGGGAGAAAAACTACCTTCTGAAAGATTTCTCAGCGATACGCTTAATGTTGGACGTTCAAGTATAAGAGAAGCACTTAGAGCTTTAGAGTTACTAGGTGTGATACATACGAGAAGAGGTGAAGGTACATTCTTAAGTGATATGTACCAACACCAACTTTTTGATTTAATTGGTAGATTTTTGATACACAATGATTCTCAATTAGATGAAATAAACGAACTTAAGTGGATGATTGAGAACTTCTGTGAAGAGCATACTAACATTGAAGCACAATCAAAAGAAGAACTTGTTTCTTCAAATAATAACCAAATTATGTATATGATTTGGAAGTTACTCTCTCAATATAGCGATAGATTTGAAAGAGATAATAGTAATTAAGTCAGGGGGTAGTGACATGTTTAAAGACTTGTTCAATCGTAACCAGAAAAAGAAAAAATATGTGACAGTTCAAAACAGCAAAGATAACGACGTTCCTGAAGGTATTATGACGAAATGCCCTAAATGTAAAAAAATTATGTATACTAAAGAACTTGTACAAAATTTGAATGTTTGTTTCAATTGTGATCATCATATACCTTTAACTGCTCATGATAGAATTCAAGCTATAAGTGATGAAGGTGCATTCCAGGAATTTGATGCAGGGATGATAGCAGCGAATCCATTAGAATTTCCAGGTTATGAAGAAAAACTACAAAAAGACAGACAGAAAACAGGTTTGAATGATGCAGTAGTAACTGGTATTTCAAAAATAGATGGCGTTCCATATGGTGTTTGTGTTATGGATTCTAGATTTAGAATGGGTAGTATGGGCGCAGTTGTAGGCGAAAAAATTTGTAGAATAGTAGATTACTGCACTGATAATAATTTGCCTTTTGTTTTATTTACAGCAAGTGGTGGAGCAAGAATGCAAGAAGGTATTATCTCACTCATGCAAATGGCCAAGACTAGTGTTTCTATTAAGCGTCATAGTGATAAAGGTTTATTATTTATTTCATATATGACCCACCCAACAACAGGTGGTGTTTCTGCAAGTTTTGCTTCAGTTGGTGATTTGAATTTTGCTGAGCCTAGAGCTTTAATTGGCTTTGCGGGTCGTAGAATTATAGAACAAACAATTAGTGAAAAATTACCGGATGATTTTCAAACTGCTGAATTCTTGTTAGAACACGGTCAATTAGATAAAGTAGTGCATAGAAAAGATATGTACCGTACACTTAGTACAGTACTAAGTATGCATTATAATGAGGTGAAAGATAATGCTTGAATTTGAAAAGCCACTAAAGGAAATAAAAGAAAAAATTGAATCAATAAAAGCTTATCAAGAAAAGCATAATGTTAATCTAGCAGATGAAATTGAAATGCTAGAAGCAACATTAATAAAAGAAACAGAGAAAATATATGAAAACTTACAACCATGGGATAGAGTACAACTCGCAAGGCTACAGGAAAGACCAACTACTTTAGATTATATTCCGTATATTTTTGATGAATTTATTGAATTACATGGTGACCGCACATTCAGAGATGATCCTGCTTTAATTGGTGGATTAGCTTATTTTAACGGTGTCCCTGTAACTGTTATCGGTCATCAACGTGGTAAAGATACGAAAGACAATATATATAGAAACTTTGGTATGGCTCACCCTGAAGGGTATAGGAAAGCATTGAGATTAATGAAACAAGCGGAGAAATTCAATAGACCGATTGTTACGTTTATCGATACTAAAGGTGCATATCCAGGAAAAGCTGCCGAAGAAAGAGGTCAAAGTGAATCTATTGCTAAAAATTTAGTAGAAATGGCTTCTTTAAGTGTGCCTGTTATTTCAATTGTAATAGGTGAAGGAGGCAGTGGTGGTGCGCTTGGATTAGGTGTTACAAACCGCTTACTGATGTTAGAAAATAGTACATATTCTGTTATATCACCAGAAGGGGCAGCTGCTTTACTATGGAAAGATTCTAATTTAGCTCAAATGGCTGCTGAGACAATGAAAATTACTGCACCTGATTTAAATGAATTGGATGTTGTAGATGAAGTTATTAAAGAACCATTTGGTGGTGCACATAAAGATGTCGAAAACCAAGCTAAACTAATTAAAAATTCTTTGGAACTTCATTTATCAGAGCTAAGAAAATTATCACCTGATAATTTAGTAGAAGATAGATTTAATAAGTACCGAAATATTGAAAGTTATATTGATTAATATTTTATAAACAAAAAGAAAAGTCTTTTACTTATGTAAGACTTTTCTTTTTGTTTATAATGAGTATATATGCATAATATTCATTATTATAAAACGTTTTCAATAAATTGATTATTGCGAAAGTGTGAAGCTTTATCAAAGAAGACGTTTACATATCTAAATAACGTTAGTTTTAATGGAATCAAGTTCACATTTGTGTTATTTTTAAATTAACAATCATATATTAAGAGAGGTCTGTATATTTATGAAAAAAATTGCAGTATTAACGAGTGGTGGAGATTCACCAGGGATGAATGCAGCTATTCGTGCTGTCGTTCGTAAAGCAATATACCATGATATTGAAGTTTATGGTGTCTATCAAGGTTATCTAGGTTTAATTAATGATAACATTGAAAAACTAGAATTAGGATCAGTTGGAGATATGATTCAACGAGGTGGAACTTTCTTATATTCTGCTAGATGTCCAGAATTTAAAGAAAAAGAAGTCCGCGCTAAAGCAATTGAAAACCTTGAAAAAAGAGGTATTGAAGGGTTAGTAGTTATCGGCGGAGATGGTAGCTACAGAGGTGCACAAAGATTAAGTGAAGAAGCTAAAAGTCTTAAAACAATCGGCGTACCAGGAACAATCGATAATGACATAAATGGTACAGATTTTACAATTGGTTTTGATACTGCACTTAATACGATTATTGATTCAGTCGATAAAATTCGTGATACAGCATCAAGCCATGAACGTACTTTTATTATAGAAGTAATGGGAAGAGATGCAGGAGACTTAGCTTTATGGTCTGGACTTGCTGCTGGAGCTGAAACAATATTAATACCTGAAGTTAAATCTGACATTGAAGAAATTGCTGAAAAGATTCAACAAGGTATGGAACGTGGTAAAAAACATTCAATCATTGTTTGTGCTGAAGGCGTTATGACAGGTAATCAATGTGGCGAAGAGCTTAAGAAATTTATAAATATAGATACACGTGTTTCTTGTTTAGGACACATCCAACGTGGTGGTACACCAACAGGTATGGATAGAGTTTTAGCTTCTAGATTGGGCGGATATGCAGTAGAATTACTTATTGAAGGCGAAAGTGCAAAAGCAGTTGGTATCCAAAAAAATATACTAACTCGTACAAACTTTGATGAAATATTCCAATCAGAGCATAGCATTGATAATAAAATGTATGAATTAGCAAATCAGCTATCTATATAAAACAAAAATACGGAGGTCATTTAAAATGAGAAAGACAAAAATTGTATGTACAATAGGTCCAGCTTCAGAGTCTGAAGAAATGTTAGAAAAATTAATGCTTGCAGGTATGAACGTTGCAAGATTAAACTTTTCACATGGTGATCATGACGAACATAAAAATCGTATCGATACGATTCGTAAAGTAAGTAAGAAATTAAACAAAAACATTGGTATTTTATTAGACACTAAAGGTCCAGAAATTAGAACGCATACTATGCAAAATGGTTCTATTGAATTGACTAAAGGTGATGATATTACTGTTAAAACTACAGAAGTAGAAGGGACGACAGAAGCTTTCTCAGTAACTTATGAGAATTTAGCTGAAGATCTTGAAGTTGGTTCTAAAATACTTTTAGATGACGGATTAATTGAATTAACAGTTAAATCTATTGATGCATCTAAAGGAGAAGTTCATTGTTCAGTTGATAACTCTGGAGAACTTAAAAATAAAAAAGGTGTAAACCTACCAGGCGTTAAAGTAAGCTTACCTGGTATTACAGATAAAGATGCTAGTGATATTCGTTTTGGTATTGAACAAGGTATTGATTTCATAGCGGCGAGTTTCGTAAGAAGACCTTCGGATGTATTAGATATTCGCGCTATTTTAGAAGAAAGTAATACTGATTTCATTAAAATAATTCCAAAAATAGAAAACGAAGAAGGTATTGAAAACATCGATGAAATCCTTCAAGTTTCTGATGGTTTAATGGTTGCTCGTGGAGATATGGGTGTTGAAATTTTACCTGAAGAAGTTCCAATGGTACAAAAACAATTAATTCAAAAATGTAATAAACTAGGTAAACCTGTTATTACAGCAACACAAATGTTGGATTCTATGCAAAGAAACCCACGTTGTACGAGAGCTGAAGCAAGTGACGTAGCTAACGCTATTTACGATGGATCAGACGCTGTTATGTTATCAGGTGAAACAGCTGCTGGGTTATATCCAGAAGAAGCTGTTCGCACAATGCAAAATATTGCAGTAGCGGCTGAAAAAGCACAAGACTATAAAAAATTATTATCAGATCGTTCTAAGATGATTGATACAAACTTAGTTAATGCAATTGGTGTATCAGTAGCTCACACTGCATTAAACTTAAATGTTGAATCAATTGTAGCAGCAACAGAAAGTGGTGCTACTGCACAAACTATATCTAAATATAGACCACATTCTCATATTATTGCAGTAACACCTAATGAAACAACTGCACGTCATATGTCATTAGTTTGGGGCGTTTTACCAGTAGTTAGAAAAGGTAAACAAACTACAGACGAATTATTAAACAATGCTGTTTCAACAGCAGTAAATACTGGTTTAGTGGATAATGGTGACTTAATCATCATTACTGCTGGTGTACCAACAGGTGAAACAGGTACAACTAACTTAATGAAAATTCACTTAGTAGGTGATGATTTAGCTAAAGGACAAGGTATTGGCCATTCATCTGCTGTCGGTAAAGCTGTAGTAGTTGATAAAGCTGAAGATTTAGAAGGTAAAGATTTAAGCGAAGCTATAGTTATTACACAATCTAGTGATGCTGATATGGTTCCTTACCTTGAAAATGCTAAAGGTTTAGTTACTGAAGAAGGTGGATTAACTTCACACGCTGCAGTAGTTGGATTAAACTTAGGTATTGCGACTATAGTTGGCGTAGAAGATGCTCGTCAAAAAATTGTTGACGGCACATTAATCACTTTAGATCCAAAACAACATAAGATTTATGAAGGATACGCTAACGTACTTTAATCAATATAATGAAAGAGTCTGAGACAATTTTTTGTCTTGGACTTTTTTTATTTATATATAAATAAAAAACCATCAAAATTCTTTAATAAATAAGAATTTTGATGGTTTTTAAGTGAATCTATTTAAATTTTCTTTTTTGTATAAAATACATGATGGTCAATATAACAAACCAAATTGGTGTAATTAAAATAGCGATTAAAGTTACTTTGTTAGTCATAAGCAATATAAATACAAAAATAAAGAATATTAATGTAATCCATGCCATCGGAACACCACCAGGTAATTTAAAGTTTGACGTTTTGTTAAGTTCTGGTGCTAATTTTCTATATCTAATATATGCTATTGTTATCAATGACCAAACAACTAAGAATAGTACAGTAGATACTGATGTAACATATTTAAAAACTTCGCCTGCGTCTTTAATAATATAGTTTAAAAGTACAGATATCATTAATAATAAGCAGCTAAATAAAGTTGCTTTATATGGTACGCCTCTGCTATTTGTTTCACCGAAACCTTTATTTGCTTGATTGTTTTGGGATAAACCATAAAGCATTCTACTATTAGAGAAAATACCGCTGTTACAAGATGAAGCTGCTGCTGTTAAGACAACAAAATTAATAATACTAGCAGCAATAGGTATGCCTATTAGACCAAATAATTTTACGAATGGGCTTTCAGCAGGATCAATTTGATTCCATGGTGTTATAGACATGATAATGATTAGTGACCCTACGTAAAATAACATAATTCTAATAGGTACGCTGTTTATAGCTCTTGGAATAGTTTTGTGTGGATCTTTAGTCTCTCCTGCAGTTACACCTATCAATTCAATACCTACGAATGAAAATGCCGCCATTTGGAATGATAAGAAAAATCCATTCATCCCATTAGGGAACAATCCACCATGACTCCAAATATGAGTAAGTGAAGCTGTACCATATGGCGTTTTATAAGCCATGACTAGCATGATGATTCCTACAACAATTAAGGCAATAATTGTTGTAATTTTAATGATTGAGAACCAAAATTCTAATTCTCCAAATAATTTTGCGGTCATTAAATTCATTGTCATTAGTACGAGTATTGTGAATAGTGCTGTAATCCAAGTTGGTATTTCAGGAAACCAAAAGCTTATGTATTTTGCTACGGCTGTTACTTCTGCCATGCCGGTAACTATCCAACAGAACCAATAAGTCCAACCTGTAATGTATCCAGCAAATGGACCAATATATGTATGTGTAACGTCTGCAAATGAATGAAAGTCTGTATTAGATAATAATATTTCCCCTAAAGCTCTCATAAACATAAACAGTATGAAACCTATTATGATATAGGTTAATAAAATTGAAGGGCCAGCTGAATGTATTGTTTCACCTGCACCCAAAAATAGACCAGTTCCTATTGCTCCACCTATAGCAATTAGTTGAACGTGTCTATTACTTAATTCCCTTTGTAAATTATTTGACATAAAAATTAATTCCTTCTTTCCTTAATACGTCTTAATATATATTTTATTATGCACTTACACTATTAAAATAGCAATTAAAATATACATAAATTGTATGCAGTTAAGTCTATTAAAAATGATTTATTATTTTTATCATAAACAATAAATAAAATGAATGATTAAAGAGGAGTAACGTATATATCTGATAACTTTTATAAGAATTAAAAGTGTTCAAAACCTTTATAACACTTGGTTCAAAGCTTATCGTCTAAAAGTTATATGAAAATTGTATTTTCAATAATTTTACACTTATCCTAATTTATTTAACGATATTAATTAACTTTTTAAAAGTTTAAAAGGTGTTCGCATTCACAAAATGGCTTAAATTATATATAATGTATATGAAAGCCATTACATACATGGGCAATTATTTAGTAAGGGGGATAAACAATATGGCACAAGTAGCAAAAGGACTAGAAGGTATTATTGCTTCTGAAACAAAAATTAGTTCTATTATAGATAATCAACTAACTTATGCTGGTTATGATATAGATGACTTAACAGAAAATGCATTATTTGAAGAGGTAATGTTTTTACTGTGGAATCTAAGATTACCAAATAAAGAAGAACTAGAAGACTTAAAAGAAAAATTATTGCATTATATGACTTTAAACCCGAGAATGTACTCACATTTTGAAGATTATGCAACGGATAAAGTACATCCGATGACAGGTTTACGTACGTCATTATCATACTTAGCTCATTTTGATCCACAAGCTGAAGTGTTTGATGATGAAACAAATTATGAACGTGCGATAAGAATTCAAGCAAAAGTAGCTTCATTAGTAACTTCTTTCTCAAGAGTTAGAAATGGTAAAGAAGTTGTTAAACCTAAAAAGGAATTAAGCTATGCAGGTAACTTCTTGTACATGTTAAGAGGGGAAGTTCCTAGCGACGTAGAAATTGAAGGATTTAATAAAGCATTAATTTTACATGCAGATCATGAATTTAATGCATCAACATTTACAGCTAGGGTAGCAGTTTCAACATTATCAGATATGTATTCAGGTGTAACAGCAGCAGCTGGAGCTTTAAAAGGTCCATTGCATGGTGGCGCTAATGAGCAAGTTATGAAAATGTTGACTGAAATTGGAACTGTTGATAAGACAGATAGTTATATTAAAGAAAAAATCGAAAATAAAGAAAAAATTATGGGATTCGGTCACAGAGTATATAAAAATGGTGACCCAAGAGCTAAGTACTTAAAAGAAATGAGTCGTCGTATCACTGATGAAACTGGTCAAAAAGAGTTATTCGAAATTTCATTACGTATTGCAGAAATAATGAAAGAAGAAAAAGGTTTATTACCTAATGTTGATTTCTTTAGTGCAACTGTTTACCATAGCATGGGTATAGACCATGATTTATTCACACCGATATTTGCAGTAAGCCGTATGGCAGGTTGGACCGCTCATATTCTAGAACAATATAGAGAAAATAGAATTATGAGACCAAGAGCTGAATATACAGGTGAACGTAATCGTAAGTATGAACCAATTGAAAATAGATAGTTTTATAAATATAATATAAATAAACATATTTAAATGGAGGAATCATATAATGACAGCAGAAAAAATTACAACAAATCAAGGCGTTTTAAATGTTCCGAATAATCCTATTGTTCCGTATATTATCGGAGACGGTATTGGTCCAGATATCTGGAATGCAGCAAGTAAAGTATTAGATGCAGCTGTAGAAAAAGCTTATAATGGCGAAAAGAAAATCGAATGGAAAGAAGTATTAGCTGGTCAAAAGGCTTACGATGAAACAGGCGAGTGGTTACCTGCTGAGACTTTAGATACAATTAGAGAATATTTAATCGCCATTAAAGGTCCTTTAACTACACCAATTGGTGGAGGTATTCGCTCATTAAACGTTGCTTTACGTCAAGAATTAGATTTATTTACTTGCCTAAGACCTGTACGTTGGTTTAAAGGTGTTCCTTCACCGGTAAAACGTCCTGAAGATACAGATATGGTTATTTTCCGTGAAAATACAGAAGACATTTATGCTGGTATCGAATTCCAAGAGGGTTCTGATGATGCTAAAAAAGTTATTGATTTCTTACAAAATGAAATGGGTGCTAAAAATATTAGATTCCCTGAAACTTCAGGAATTGGTATTAAACCTGTTTCTAAAGAAGGTACTGAAAGATTAGTTAGAGCAGCGATTAACTACGCGTTTGATAACAATCGTCGCAACGTTACATTAGTTCACAAAGGTAACATTATGAAGTTTACTGAAGGTGCGTTCAAACAATGGGGTTATGATTTAGCTGAACGTGAATTTGGTGACCGTGTATTCACTTGGCAACAATACGATAAAATCGTTGAAGAAGAAGGTAAAGATGCTGCGAACAAAGCACAATCTGATGCAGAAGCTGAAGGTAAATTAATCATTAAAGATTCAATCGCAGATATTTTCTTACAACAAATTTTAACGCGCCCTGCTGAATTTGATGTTGTAGCTACAATGAACTTAAATGGTGACTATGTTTCAGATGCTTTAGCAGCACAAGTTGGCGGAATTGGTATTGCACCAGGAGCTAACATCAACTATGAAACTGGTCATGCAATCTTTGAAGCTACACATGGTACTGCACCAAAATATGCTGGTTTAGATAAAGTGAATCCTTCATCAGTATTATTAAGTGGTGTTCTATTATTAGAACATATTGGTTGGCAAGAAGCTGCAGATAAAATTACACAATCTGTAGAAGCGACTATTGCATCTAAAGTAGTAACATATGACTTTGCTCGTTTAATGGAAGGCGCAACTGAAGTTAAATCTTCAGAATTCGCTGATGAATTAGTTAAAAATTTACCATAATGTGATTAATTGAGGGGGGTTATATATAACCTCCCTTTTATTTTAAGGAGATGTAATTTATGACAAGAAAAAAAGTATCAATTATTGGCGCCGGCTTTACAGGTGCTACAGCAGCTTTTGTAGCAGCACAAAAAGAATTAGGGGATATTGTATTAGTTGATATACCTCAATCTGAAGATCCTACTAAAGGTAAAGCATTAGACATAGCTGAAAGCGCACCAGTACTTGGGTTTGATTCTAAAGTTATTGGGACATCAAACTATGAAGATACAAAAGACTCTGACGTTGTAATTATTACAGCGGGTATAGCTAGAAAACCTGGTATGTCGAGAGATGATTTAGTACAAACAAATCAAAAAGTCATGAAATCAGTTACTGAACAAATAGTTAAATATTCACCTAATGCAATTATTTTAGTTTTAACAAATCCTGTTGATGCTATGACGTACACTGTATATAAAGCATCAGGATTTCCTAAAGAGAGAGTTATTGGTCAATCGGGTGTATTAGATACAGCTAGGTTCAGAACATTCGTTGCAGAAGAATTAGACTTGTCTGTTAAAGATGTAACAGGTTTTGTACTTGGTGGTCATGGGGATACTATGGTTCCCTTAATTAGATACTCAGCAGCTGGTGGAGTTCCATTAGAAAAATTACTTTCAGAAGAAAAAATTAATGCAATTGTAGATCGTACAAGAAAAGGTGGGGCAGAAATTGTTAACCTTTTAGGAAATGGATCTGCTTATTACGCTCCTGGAGCTGCATTAATTGAAATGACGGAATCTATTTTGAAAGATCAAAAACGCGTATTACCTTCTATTGCTTATTTAGAAGGCGAATATGGGTATGAGGATATCTATTTAGGTGTACCAACTGTGCTAGGTAGTAATGGTATAGAAAAAATTATTGAATTAGATTTAACAAATGAAGAAAAAGAATTATTAGATGAATCTGCAGAAGCAGTTAAATCAGTTAAAGAAGTGTTACAATAGGAATAATATAGTTAAAGTACTGGCTGGGACATAAATAAATGTCTCAGCTTCATTCATTACAAGGCAGTATCTGATTAGGTATTAAAACGTGCTTAAATCAAGCTTTTTCATACTTAGTCATTTTTAATGGGGGTGGGACTACGAAATTTTTGAAAATGAGATTTTTGTCCTACTCCCTATTTTATTAGCTTAATTGTTAATACAGTGTTAACTTTTTGTAAAGTTCTCTAAATACGTATTATTTTTTTAATAATTTACGTTATAATTATGTTAAATCGCTTAAGGAGGTTCTTGCATGTCACAAAAAGTATTGGTAGTAGACGATGAACAATCAATCGTCACTTTGCTTAAATATAATATAGAACAAGCGGGTTACCAAGTTATTGTAGCCTATGATGGTGTCCAAGCATTAGAGAAAGTCAACGAAGAAAAACCGGATTTAGTGGTTTTAGATGTCATGTTACCTGAAATGGATGGTATTGAAGTATGTAAAACAATACGTTCAGATAAAAATCAAGTTCCTATTTTAATGTTAACAGCAAAAGATGATGAATTTGATAGAGTATTAGGTTTAGAACTAGGTGCAGATGATTACATGACAAAGCCATTTTCACCAAGAGAAGTGGTAGCAAGAGTTAAAGCAATTTTAAGACGAGTTAGCCAAATCGAATCTAGTCAATTAGATGAAGATGAAGATATTATATTAGGTTCAATTCGAATACGTCCAGATTATTTTGAAGTTTATCGAAATGACGAGCTTTTAGAATTAACACCGAAAGAATTCGAATTATTACTATATTTAATCGAAAGACAAGGCCGTGTGATTACTAGAGAACATATGCTGAATTCAGTATGGAATTATGAATTTGCAGGAGATTCACGTATTGTAGATGTACATATAAGTCATTTAAGAGATAAGCTTGAAGAAAACCCTAAACAGCCTCAGTTTATAAAAACGGTGAGAGGCTTAGGTTATAAGTTAGAAAGACCAAAAAATAATGATTAAGTTTTATAATAAGCTTTTAATTATACTTACAACAGTTACCGTTGTAAGTTTTCTTATATTAGGGTTTTTCCTACATAATTCAAGTTATGATCTAATATCTAAGCAAGAAGATAAACAAATGAAAAACGATTCTAGAAAGATTTACGATATTGCCAAACAACATCCAGAGGATTTGGATAATATATTAAATGTATTTGTACAAGATGTTTTAGTCATGAAGAATAATAAAGAATTATATAGTTCTCAAAATCAAGGGACTAAAATTTTTGATGATGAAAAAGATGATGCCATTAAAGAAGCTAGAAAATTCGATGAATCATTTAAACTTAATAAAGAAAAAAGTGAATTAATTTCTGCTAAAAAATATGGTGAATATACGATTGTTTTAGCAAAAGAATCTGAAACTATAGCAATTATTCAAAAAGATATTTGGCAATACTTGTTAATCGTCTTATTATTTACTTTACCACTTATTTATTTCGTAGTTAGATACATCAATACTTCTTACATCTATCCTATAAAAGAAGTAACATATGCTACTAAATTATTAGCTTCTGGTAAGTATAGAGTAAGAGTTCCAGAAAGTAATGTTAAAGAAACGAAAGACTTATTCATTAACACTAATGAGCTCGCTAGAACGCTAGACGATTTAAATAATGAGCAGAAACTCCAAAGAAATAGATTAGAAACGACATTAGAAAACATTCCAAGTGCAACGTTGATGATCGATAGAGATGGTTATATTGTTATAGCTAATAAAACTTATCATGATTTATTTGATAGAGTTGGGAATGCAGAAGGGCAATTGTTTAAAGATGTTATGCCTAATCAAGAAATCAGCCAAATGATGAACGAAGCTTTGAAGTTAGAACAACCTTTATTTGAGCAAATTGAATTGTATATTAACAATGTTCATAATAAATTTTTCGAAGTATCTACTATACCAGTCCTATCAAGACGTAAGAAAAATCTTTTAGGTCTCGTAGTAGTAATGCATGATATTACAAAATTGAAAAAATTAGAACATATGCGCAAAGACTTTGTTGCAAATGTATCTCACGAACTGAGGACACCTATAACTTCTATTAAAGGATTTGCTGAAACTTTATTAGATGGTGCTAAAGATGATCCAGAATCTTTAGATATGTTTTTAAATATCATTCTTGAAGAATCAAACAGGATACAATCATTAGTACAAGACTTGTTAGATTTATCTAAAATTGAACAAAGTAATAAAATTCCAAAAGAACGTATTTCTTTAACTGAAATAGGAGAGCATTGTATACAAACTGTAAGTAATGCAGCACATAAAAAAGATATTGAATTGATAGGTAATATCGATAATGATGTATATGCACTTGGAGATAAAGATAAAATCACTCAAGTTCTTATTAATTTGTTAACGAATGCCATTAGTTACTCTTCGCCATCTAGTGAAGTTGTTTTAACAATTAAAAATGAAACAGACGGACAAATTATTTCTGTTAAAGACAATGGTATAGGTATTTCTGAAGAAGAGCATGCTCGTATATTTGAACGCTTTTATAGAGTTGATAAAGCAAGAAGTAGAGATTCTGGAGGTACTGGCTTAGGACTGTCTATTACAAAACATATTATAGAAGCACATAATGGTGTAATTAAAGTAGAATCTAAAGTAGGCGAGGGCTCTAATTTTATAGTTAAATTATTTAATGAATAATCTTCATATAATCTTTACAATAAATTCACACTAGTTTCATGGTTTATAGATAGAATGAATCTAGACCCCTTCATTTTGATGATTGAGCAAGATACTTCGGTATCTTGCTTTTTTATTTTATGCGAAACAATCTAAATATGGACTTATATATGATAAAATGAAATCAATATAATGATGGAGGTATCTCACATTGGAAAAATTGGTACTTATAGACGGAAATAGTTTATCATTTAGAGCTTTTTTTGCATTGCCTCTTTTAACTAATAAAGCGGGCGTATACACAAATGCAATTTATGGTTTCACAATGATTTTAGATAAAATAATAAAAGAAGAACAACCGACTCATTTTATGGTTGCATTTGATGCTGGAAAAACAACATTTAGAAATAACATGTATAGTGAATACAAAGGTGGACGTGAAAAAACGCCGGATGAATTACGTAGCCAATTGCCATATATTCGTCAATTAGTTGAAAGTTATAATATTAAACACTATGAACTTGAAAATTATGAAGCGGACGATATTATCGGTACGCTATCAAAACAAGCTGATAATCAAAATTTAAAAACTATAATTATAACTGGCGATCGTGATTTAACACAATTAGCTAGCGAAAACGTAACAATTTATTACACTAAAAAAGGTGTGACAGATATTGATCACTATACACCTGAATTCATCGCTGAAAAGTATGATGGAATAGTACCAAATCAAATTATTGATATGAAAGGCCTTATGGGAGATAAATCAGATAATATACCAGGTGTCCCTGGTATTGGTGAAAAGACTGCTATCAAGTTATTGAAACAATTTGAAACAGTTGAGGGCGTTTACGAAAATATAGATGAATTAAAAAAATCTAAAATGAAAGAAAAGCTAATTGAAAATGAAGAAAATGCAAAATTAAGTAAAGATTTAGCGACGATTAATAGAGATAGCCCTATAGAAGTAACGATAGATGATTTAAAATTAACAGACTATAGCGATGAAGAGAAAATTAAACTATTCAAAACTTTAGAATTTAAACAATTGTTAGATCAAATGGATGCAAGTACAGAAGCTTCAGATGATCGTGTTATTGAATATATAGATAGTATGGATGACTTTGATTTTAAAAATACAAAAGAAGCGTCCATACATTTTGAGACGAATGAAAACAATTATCTAAAAGCAGACGTTCTAGGTTTCGCTATTCAAACGGAAAATCAGGTATTTGTGATAACAGAAGAAGAATTTAAACAAAATAAAGATTTGCATGAATGGTTAGAACGAGAAGAGGTATGGTTGTCTGCTTATGACGTTAAAAAGACTATTGTGTTATCACATAGATTAGGTGTAAAAATTAAAGGTGTTACATTTGATACAATGTTAGCGAGTTATATATTAGATCCTTCTAGAACAATAGATGATGTATATTCAGTCGTGTCTGAATTTGGAATTTATTACGTGCCTAATGACGAAAGCATCTATGGAAAAGGCAAAAAGTTACACGTGCCAGAAAGAGACGTTTTATTTGAATGTATCGCAAAAAAAGTGACTGCGATTTCAGAATCAAAAGAAAAAATGATTGACCTATTAAAAGAAAGAGAACAACTTTCATTACACGATGATTTAGAGTTGCCACTAGCGACAGTTTTAGCTGATATGGAGAGATTAGGTATAACAGTTGATAAGGATACTTTAGTAAATATGCAAGAAGATTTAAATTCAAGACTTGAGAAATTAATTGAACAAATTCATAATTATGCGGGTTCTGAATTCAATATTAATTCACCTAAGCAACTTGGTGTAGTATTATTTGAAGATTTAAAATTACCAATCATTAAAAAGACTAAGACTGGCTATTCAACAGCAGTAGATGTGTTAGAACAATTACGAAATGAACATCCTATAATTGAAGATATTTTAGTTTATAGACAATTATCTAAATTGCAATCTACTTACATTGAAGGCCTACAAAAAATGATTACACCTGAAGGTAAGATTCATACGCGATTTAACCAAACATTGGCACAAACTGGTCGCTTAAGTTCTGTTGAACCTAACTTGCAAAACATACCGATTCGATTAGAAGAAGGTCGTAAAATTAGAAAAGCATTTAGACCAAGTAAGAAAGACCATGTTATTTTTGCAGCTGACTATTCTCAAATTGAGTTACGTGTATTGGCACATATTACAGGGGACGAACATATGAAAGAAGCATTTACATCTAATGAAGATATTCATACGAAAACTGCAATGCGTGTTTTCAACATAGATAGTAAAGACGAAATTACTGGAAATATGAGAAGACAAGCTAAAGCTGTTAACTTTGGTATCGTTTATGGAATCAGTGATTATGGGTTGAGTCAAAGTTTAGGTATTACGAGAAAAGAAGCTAAGAAATTTATCGATGACTATTTAGATAGTTTCCCTAAAGTAAAAGAATATATGGATACAATAGTGCAAGATGCAAAACAAAAAGGATACGTAGAAACACTTCTTCATAGAAGACGATATACGCCTGATATTACAAATAGAAACTTTAATTTAAGAAGCTTTGCAGAAAGAACAGCTATGAATACACCTATACAAGGTAGTGCAGCTGATATCATCAAACTTGCAATGGTTCAGTTTGCTCATAAAATTAAAGATACAAACTTTAATGCAAAATTATTATTACAAGTTCACGATGAATTAATATTTGAAGTACCAAATGATGAAATAGATGAATTTAGGCCATTTGTAGAGGAAATCATGGATAATGCGCTTGAACTGAGCGTACCATTAAGTGTTGAATCAAGTTATGGAGACACATGGTATGATGCAAAATAATGAAGAGAAAGAAGACTGAAAATGCCAGAATTACCAGAAGTAGAACATGTTAAGAGAGGTATCGAACCTAAATTAATTGGAAGAACGATTCAACATATTAAATTTTCAGATAAAGTGAAAATAGGTAAAGATACAGGTAAAGAAACGATTGTTAAAGGTACCTCTTTAGAAGAATTTAAAGCACGTATTGAAAATTATACGATTACGAACGTATACAGACGAAGTAAATATATATTTATAGAATTAGAAAAAGATCAAAATCATCATATTATGATGTGTCATTTTGGTATGACAGGTGCTTTCTTTACAGTTCCGCAATTAGAAGATATTACGATACCAAATCATAAAAAGCATTGGCACGTTATTTTTGAGTTAGATAATGGAATTAAACTTATTTATACTGATATTCGAAGATTTGGTGAAATAAGAGCTTTGAAAGATTTAACAGAATATCCTTCAGTATTAAAAATAGCGCCAGAGCCATTTTTTGAAGAAGCTTTTAATCACTATAAAGAACAAATTAAGACAAAAAAGTTTATTAATAAACCTATAAAGGTGGCAATACTAGACCATACAGTGATTTCTGGGTGTGGAAACATATATGCATGTGAAGCTTTATTGCGCGCGGGGGTATTGCCTAGTCGAAGTGTTAAAGATTTAAGTGAACAAGAACAAGAAAAAGTTTTTCATGAGGTAGTAAAAGTTCTCCAAGAAGGTATTGATAACGGTGGATCAAGTATTTCGGATTATTATAATGCCGATGGAGAAAAAGGAACGATGCAAGAAAGACATCTTGTATATGGTAAAAATATTTGCGGACAATGTGGTGGTACTATTGAACAAGAAATTATAGCTACAAGAAACACTCACTATTGTCCAAATTGTCAAAAGTAGGTGTAAAGATGAGTCGTGTAATAGGTTTAACTGGCGGGATAGCTACGGGGAAATCAACAGTATCTAATCTACTAAAAAAACATGGATTTCATATCGTGGACGCTGATTTAGCTAGTCGTAAAGCTGTTGAAAAAGGCAGTAAAGGATTAGAAGAAGTGCGTGAAGTATTTGGTGACGAAGCAATTATTGATGGTGAAATGAATCGTCAGTATATTGGCCAGATTGTTTTCAATGATGAAAATATGAGAAATAAATTAAATAACATTATACATCCTAAAGTTCGTGAAATAATGGAAGATGAGAAACAACAAGCATTGAACGAGGGAAAAAACGTTATAATGGATATCCCTTTATTATTTGAAAACCAATTACAAGATACAGTTGATGAAACATGGTTAGTATATACAAATGAAACAAACCAAATTAATAGATTGAAAGAAAGAAATCAATTGACTGATGACGAAGCACTATCACGTATACGTTCACAAATTCCAATTGAAGAAAAACGACATTTAGCAGATGAAACTATTGAAAACAATGGCACAAAAGAAGATTTAGAATCGACTATTATTCAATTTTTAACTGCTAAAAACTATAAAACCACATGATTTTATAATAATTTCAAGTTTGAATTACTGATATTTTGATGCGTTCTTTAAGATAGACACTTTAAGTGTTTAAATTGAAGAGCGCATTTTTGTTTTACTAGAAAATTCAATGTTACATACTAAATATAATATATGAGTAAAAATACTTAATAACGTAGTTTTATTAATAAAAATAAAATTTTCAAAAACATAATAGTAAACGTTTTCAATACGATTTTAATGTGATATACTAATTGTAACAAATAGTATATCACATTAAAAGGGGTTCTCGATTATGAAAAAAAATATTGCGATTAACGGATTAGGAAGAATAGGTAGAATGGTATTAAGAGGTGCACTTAAATCTGATGATTTAAATATTGTTGCGATAAATGCGTCTTATCCGCCAGAAACAATTGCACATTTAATTAAGTATGATTCAACACATGGCAAATTAGATGAAGAAATAAAAGCAGTTGAAGATGGAATTGTAATAAATGATCATAAAATTTTATTAGTGTCAGAGAGAGACCCTAAATTATTACCATGGGGAACATTAAATATTGATATTGTTATTGAAGCAACAGGCAAATTCAACCATGGAGATAAAGCAGTTTCACACATAGATGCAGGTGCTAAAAAAGTAATATTGACTGGTCCTGCTAAAGGTGGAAAAGTTCAAACGATTGTTAAAGGTGTAAATGATAATCAACTTAATTTAAAAGAATTTGATATTATTTCAAATGCTTCTTGTACAACAAATTGCTTAAGCCCTGTAGCTAAAGTCTTAAATGATAAGTTTGGTATTGAAAATGGCTTAATGACAACCGTTCATGCTTTTACAAATGATCAAAAGAACTTAGATAATCCGCATAAAGATTTAAGAAGAGCACGTTCTTGTACTGACAGCATAATACCAACTTCGACTGGAGCTGCAAAAGCTTTATCACTCGTATTACCAGAATTAGAAGGTAAAATGCATGGTATGGCATTAAGAGTACCAACTTCAAACGTTTCTTTAGTTGATTTAGTTGTTGATTTGAAAACTGATGTAACGATAGAAAAAGTGAATGATGCATTAAGAGAAGCAAGTAATGGAGAATTGGCAGGGATTATGGCTGTAAGCGATGAACCTTTAGTTTCAATTGATTTCAATACTGACCCACATTCAGCTATTGTTGATGAACAATCTACGATGGTCATTGGAGATAATAAAGTTAAAGTATTGGCTTGGTATGACAATGAATGGGGATATTCAATGAGAGTTGTTGAATTAGCTGAGCAAGTGGCAAACATTTTAACTGAAACACAAGAACAAAAAATTTCATAATTGATATACTTAATAAACACAATGCGAATTTTGAAATTTGCATTGTGTTTTTATTTGATGATTTACAAATGTAAAGTAGTGAGCGTTTAAAAATATCCGAAACTACTGTATAATCTATGTATGAAAATATAAGTTCTGAGAGGTGAAACGAATGAGATGTCCAAATTGTAAATATGATAATTCTAAAGTAGTGGATTCAAGACACGCTGATGATCTGACTGCTATAAGAAGAAGAAGAGAGTGTGAATCATGTGGATTTCGTTTCACGACATTCGAAAGAGTTGAACTATCACCTTTAATAGTAGTTAAAAAAGATGGAGCTCGACAAACTTTTAATAGAGATAAAATATTAAATGGTCTCGTTCGTTCATGTGAAAAAAGACCAGTTGCTTTTCAAAAACTAGAAGATATTACAAACCAAGTTGAAAAAGACTTAAGAGCTGAAGGAGTTACTGAAGTATCTTCTAATGATATTGGAGAAAAAGTAATGGAACATTTAATGGATGTTGATCAAGTATCATATGTAAGGTTCGCGTCTGTATACAGAGAGTTCAAAGATGTCGATCAATTGCTACAATCAATGCAAGGTATTTTGAAAGACCGAAAGTAAGGTGATTATTAATGGCGGAATATTTTAGTGGTATAAAGCCTGGAGATGGCTTTTACGTGAAATCAAATTATAATTACACACATGTCCATCAAGACATATTAACTAGCTTATATACGCCGTTAATTGGTACTGATGCAATAGGTGTTTATTTATATTTATCACAATTTAATTTTCATAATGAACATGACGCTTATAGTCATTATACAATTATGAATGATTTAAAAATTAATTTATCAAATTTTAGAGATTCGTTAGATTTATTAGAAGGTATTGGATTAATTAAAACTTTTATGAAAGTAAACCAACAAGAGCAAACATTTATATACTCGTTACAACAACCTGCTACAACTGAACAATTCTTTAATGATCCTTTATTATCAGTTTTTTTATACCAACAAATAGGTAAGGCAAGATTTGTTGCCTTGAAAAATAGATATAAAGATAAAAGTGTTTCTACTTCAGATTATAACGATGTTACCAAAACTTTCACAGATGTTTTTAAAGTGCCTAATATGTCACAAGTAGCGCCTACAGATTCAATAGAAATACAACAAGATGCTAAAAACAAAGGTTTGGATTTATCCGATGTAAAATTCGATTTTGAAATGCTTGAGTTATTACTGAATAATCATTTAATTTCTAAAGAGATTTTAAATAAAAAGACAAAAGAAGTAATTATACAAATTGCTACATTATATGGTATAACACCTGTAGATATGAAATCTATCATTTTAAAATCTATAACAGAGAACCAAACAATCTCTTTAGAGGATTTAAGGAAACATGCTCGCTCAATTTATCAAATAGAGCATGAAGGTGCTTTACCAGCATTAGAAGTAAAGCAAGGTAGTATAACATCAAGTCAAAATGAACAACCAAGTGAAGAAGTAAACTCATTATTATCTTGGTATGAATTATTAGATACTACAAGCCCTATTGAAATGTTATCTTCGTTTACAGAATCCGAGCCAACCGTTGCCCAGAAAAGACTTGTAGAAGAAATCATTACTAGAGAAAAATTACCTTACGGGGTTATGAACATACTATTACAATATGTTATGTTCAAGAATAACATGCAATTACCGAAAGCTTATATTGAGGAAATCGCTTCTAACTGGAAGAAGTTAAAGCTAAGTTCAGCAGAGGAAGCTTATAATTACATTAAAGAATTTGAAAAGAAAACTAAAGAAAAGAAAAAGCAACGTCAAGAAAAAGGTAATTATAATTCATATAAATTGAAATCGATTGAAAAAACACCGGATTGGCTATTAAAACAAAAATCGAGTGAAGAAAAAGAAGACGGCGCCAATAATGATAAACAACAAGATGAAACTGATGAAGAATTTGAAAAAAGAAAAAAAGCTCTACAAAGAGAAATGGAAGCATTTTGGAAAGAAGGTGATCATTGATGGAACCGCTAGGGCAGCATTTGCAACAAAATAAAGATTTTCAAAAAAGACTAGATAAAATAAAAAGGGATACACTTGCCAATAAAGAAGTGAAAGCATTTATAGAAGCACATCAATCTGAATTGACAAATGCTATGATAGATAGAGATTTAGATCAACTGCAAGCATTTAAAGACCAGTCGAAAAGTTGTGAAAAATGTGATTGTTACAATAAATGCATTAACTTTGTTAAAGGGCATGTTCCAGAATTATACATTCAAAATGATCACATTAAAATTAGATATTTACCATGCCCGAATAAAATAGAACATGATGAACAACGCTTCCAATCTAACTTAGTAACATCTTTTCAAATGCCTGAAGAAACATTACAGGCAACAATTAAAGATATATACGTAGATAATGAAGCGAGAATGACTATTATTAAAAAAGCTATGGAAATTTGTAATAAAATAGTGAATGGTGAAGATACTAAAGGACTTTATATACACGGTCCATTTGGAACAGGTAAATCATATATACTTGGTGCAATATCTAATCAATTGAAATTGAAAAACCAAGCTTCAACAATTATATATTTACCAGAATTTATTAGAGTATTAAAAAATGGTTTTAATGATGGTTCATTTAGCCAAAGATTTGAATCTGCTCGAGAAGCAAAAGTATTAATGCTTGATGATATTGGTGCGGAAGAAATAACCCCTTGGGTAAGGGATGAAGTATTAGGTCCGTTATTACATTATAGAATGGTCCATAAACTAACGACTTTCTTTAGCTCGAACTTTAATTTTGAAGAATTAGAATTTCATTTGAGCAAAACGAGACAAGGTGCTGAAATAACGAAAGCAAGTAGAATTATGGAACGAATTAAGACAATTACTGAAGACTATGAACTTGAAGGCAAAAACTATAGAGCGTAATTTTAGCTTGATATTTTATAATAGAGTTGTATAATTGAATTATCTTAAATGAATATTTAAATTTAGAGGACATGACGTCTATTTAGCATTCACAGAGAGTCTCATCTAGCTGAAATTGAGATAATGCGATATATTCGGTTACTCCCTCATACATGATGTGTTAATCCACATTCGGCTCAAGACCGTTATCTTATGTAGAGTTATCGTAAACACAATAAGTTTGCGTTAATGAGGGTGGTACCGCGAGAGATTTCGTCCCTTTGGATGAGGTCTCTTTTTTATGTTCTTTAATAATTTTAATGAGGAGGAAGTCGTTATGAGCGAAATAAATATCAAATTTCCAGATGGCAATGTGAAAGGATTTGAACAAGGCACAACAACTGAAGATATTGCTCAATCTATTAGCCCTGGGTTAAGAAAAAAAGCAGTAGCAGGTAAATTCAATGGACAACTAGTCGATTTAACTAGACCTTTAGAGGAAGATGGGGATATTGAAATTGTAACACCTGGTAGTGACGAAGCTTTAGAAGTGTTAAGACACTCAACTGCACATTTAATGGCACAGGCATTGCAAAGATTATATGGAGATGTGAAATTTGGTGTTGGTCCAGTCATTGAAGGTGGCTTCTACTATGATATAGATACAGAACACAAAATTTCTAGTGACGACTTCGAAACGATCGAAAAGGAAATGAAACAAATCGTAAATGAAAACTTCAAAATTGAACGTAAAGTTGTATCTAGAGATGAAGCTAAAGAATTTTTCAAAAACGATGAATATAAATTAGAGTTAATTGATGCTATACCTGAAGACGAAAATGTAACACTATATTCACAAGGTGAATTTACTGATTTATGTAGAGGTGTACACGTACCTTCAACTTCGAAAATTAAAGAATTTAAACTTTTATCAACTGCAGGGGCTTATTGGAGAGGCGATTCTAATAACAAAATGTTGCAGCGTATATATGGTACTGCATTCTTCGATAAAAAAGATTTGAAAGCTCACTTGAAAATTTTAGAAGAGAGAAAAGAACGTGACCATAGGAAGATCGGTAAAGAATTAGAACTATTTACAACTAACCAAGATGTTGGCGCTGGACTACCTTTATGGTTGCCAAATGGTGCTGTAATTAGACGTGAATTAGAGCGATATATTGTAGATAAAGAAGTAAGTATGGGTTACGACCATGTTTATACACCAATCATGGCTAACGTTGATTTCTATAAAAAATCAGGTCACTGGGATCATTATCAAGAAGACATGTTCCCACCTATGGATGTAGGTAATGAATCGTTAGTTTTACGACCTATGAACTGTCCACACCACATGATGATTTATAAAAATAGTCGTCATTCTTATCGTGAATTACCTATACGTATTGCTGAATTAGGCATGATGCATAGATATGAAGCAAGTGGCGCAGTATCAGGTTTACAACGTGTTCGTGGTATGACTTTAAACGATGCGCACATCTTTGTTAGACCAGATCAAATTAAAGAAGAATTTAAGCGTGTAGTAAACATGATTTTAGATGTTTACGAAGACTTTGGATTCAAAGACTATACTTTCAGATTGAGTTATCGTGATCCTGAAGATAAAGAGAAATACTTCGATGATGATGAAATGTGGAATAGAGCTCAGGCAGTATTGAAAGAAGTAATAGATGAAATGGAATTACCATATGAAGAAGCGATTGGTGAAGCGGCATTCTACGGTCCTAAATTAGATGTTCAAGTGAAAACTGCAATGGGTAAAGAAGAAACTTTATCAACTGCGCAACTTGATTTCCTATTACCGGAACGCTTTGACTTAACATATATTGGTAAAGATGGAGATGAACACCGTCCAGTTGTTATCCATAGAGGTGTTATTTCAACTATGGAACGTTTCACTGCTTTCTTAATAGAAGAAACTAAAGGTGTATTCCCAACGTGGTTAGCACCAAATCAAGTTGAAATTATACCTGTTAACGTAGATTTACATTATGATTATGCTAGATTATTACAAGATGAATTGAAATCACAAGGTGTTCGTGTTCATATCGATGATCGTAATGAAAAAATGGGCTACAAAATAAGAGAAGCTCAAATGAAAAAAATACCTTATCAGCTTGTTGTAGGTGACAAAGAAGTAGAAAATCAAGAAGTTAATGTTAGACAGTATGGATCAAAAGATTCAAAAACAGTCGAAAAAGACGAGTTTATTTGGAATCTTGTTGATGAAATTCGCTTGAAAAAATAAGAGGCTATTGAAAATTTCGGATTCTTCAGTTATAGTTTAATAGTAAAAATTAATTTAATATTCCTCAGTAATGAGTTAGAGGTTGCGATGTTCAAGATTATACATTCAGAAGTGTTATGGCACATATGTTGAAATGTAGAAAGGGGATATTGCCGAAATAAATAGTGACCATAATGCTATTTATTGGGCCAGTGTTAAATAAATACTGGACTGTCACACTAAGTGATGTGCTACCAATTTGTATGGAATGTTCATATATGGTCGCATATCGAATAGGGTATGCGACTTTTTTAGTGGCTCTATTGTGGAATTGTAGAAAGGGAAAGATCAATGTCGCAAGAAAAAACAACTAATAATATTCAAAGGAAGTTAAAAGATAGACACATCTCTATGATTGCTATCGGTGGTTGTATCGGTACAGGTTTATTTATGACTTCGGGTGGTGCTATAAGAGACGCGGGACCAGGTGGTGCATTATTAGCATATGCAGTAGTTGGTATTATGGTCTTCTTCCTTATGACATCGTTAGGAGAAATGGCAACATATTTACCAGTTTCGGGATCATTTAGTACATATGCTACAAGATTTGTTGATCCATCATTAGGTTTCGCTTTAGGTTGGAACTATTGGTTTAACTGGGTTATTACAGTAGCAGCTGATATTACAATTGCTTCTCAAGTTATTAGCTATTGGGAACCATTAGAAATATTACCTTCATGGCTATGGAGTATCATATTCATGTTGATTATATTTGGTCTTAACGCACTATCTGTTAGAGTTTATGGTGAAAGTGAGTACTGGTTTGCATTTATTAAAGTTGCAACAGTTATTATCTTTATCGGTATCGGTTTATTAACGATATTTGGTATTATAGGTGGTCAATACTTAGGATTTGATAATTTTGTTGTAGGAGATGCACCGTTCCTAGGAGATTCAAATGTGAATACATTCTTATTAACATTAGGAGTATTCTTAGTTGCAGGGTTCTCATTCCAAGGTACAGAACTTATTGGTATTACGGCAGGAGAATCTGAAAATCCTGAAAGAGCAGTGCCGAAAGCAATTAAACAAGTGTTTTGGAGAATATTACTATTTTACATTTTAGCTATATTTGTAATAGGAATGATTATTCCGTACACAAATCCGAACCTAATGGGTGGGGATGAAATTGCTAAATCGCCATTCACGCTTGTATTTGAAAATGCAGGATTAGCATTTGCAGCTTCATTTATGAACGCAGTAATCTTAACTTCAGTATTATCAGCAGGAAACTCAGGTATGTATGCTTCTGTAAGAATGCTGTTTTCAATGAGTAAAGATAAATTGGCTTCACCAGTATTTTCAAAAACAAATAAAGCTGGTGTACCTTATACAGCGTTAATCGCTACTGCATTTGTAGTTGTATTAATATTTATAATAGAACATTTAAGTGGTGGCGCTTATGAATATATTATCGCAGCTTCAGGTATGACAGGCTTCATTGCTTGGTTAGGTATTGCGATCAGTCATTATAGATTTAGAAGAGCTTTTGATTTACAAGATTATGATAAAACAAAACTAAAATATAAAGCTAAATTATTCCCATTTGGTCCATTGTTCGCATTTATATTATGTGCGATTGTCATAGTAGGCCAAGATGTAGACTTTATACAAACGGGTGAATTTGATCCTAGAAGATTTTTCATTACTTATATGGGTATTCCTGTATTCTTAGTATTTTACATTTTCCATAAGTTAAAATATAAAACGAAATTAATTCCATTAGAAAAAGTGGACTTAAGTCAAGATGTTGATATGGAAGAATTCGAAAAGAATATTAAATAAATATTGACATAAAGGTTTATAGTTGGTATGATAGGTCATGTTGAATACGAAACGGACCAAGTAGAAGCATACCCGCTTCTCACCTGTAGTGACGCTTTAAGCAGTTGGCAGGTAAAAATAAACCTTTAATGTTTATGGATAAGAGCGGGTGCATTTATGCATTCGCTCTTTTTTTCTTGGACGACTTCGTAAAAATCTAGGAGGTGTCAACCATAGCTAAAGATCAGACTCAAGTTAACGACAGAATTCGCGCAAAAGAACTTCGACTAATTGGCCAAGATGGTGAACAGATAGGTGTTAAATCTAAACAAGAAGCTATTGAAATGGCTGAAAGAGTAGATTTAGACGTTGTTATCGTAGCACCTGGTGCTAAACCACCTGTTGCAAGAATTATGGATTACGGAAAATATAAATTCGAACAACAGAAAAAAGAAAAAGAAATTCGTAAAAAGCAAAAAGTTGTTAATGTTAAAGAAATTCGATTGAGTCCAACTATCGAAGAACACGACTTTGAAACTAAACTAAAACATGCTCAAAAATTCTTATCTAAAGAAGATAAAGTTAAAGTATCTATTAGATTTAGAGGTCGTGCGATTACGCATAAAGAAATTGGTCAACGCGTGCTTGAACGCTTTGCAGAATCTTGTAAAGATATAGCAACAGTTGAGCAAAGACCTAAAATGGAAGGGCGTTCAATGTTCCTAATGTTAGCGCCTATCACAAACGAAAAATAAACCGAAATACTAGGAGGAAAACTCAATGCCTAAAATGAAAACTCATCGCGGAGCAGCTAAACGTGTTAAAAGAACTGGTTCAGGACAATTAAAGCGTTCTAGAGCGTTTACTTCACACTTATTCGCAAACAAATCAACTAAAGCTAAACGTCAATTACGTAAATCTACTTTAGTATCTAAATCAGATGTAAAACGAGTTAAACAAATGTTAACGTACGTAAAATAATAAATTTATTGGACTAATGGTCCAGTTCAAGGAGGAATTATCATGCCACGTGTTAAAGGTGGAACAGTGACGAGAGCTCGTCGTAAAAAAGTCTTAAAATTATCTAAAGGTTACTTTGGATCAAAACATACATTATACAAAGTTGCTAAGCAACAAGTTATGAAATCAGGTAACTATGCTTACCGTGACCGTCGTCAGAAAAAACGTGAATTCCGTAAATTATGGATTGCTCGTATCAACGCTGCGGCTCGTCAAAACGACATCAGTTACAGCCGTTTAATGAATGGTCTTAAATTAGCTGGTATCGAAGTTAACCGTAAAATGTTATCTGAAATCGCTATTTCAGACGAAAAAGCTTTTGCTGAATTAGCTACTAAAGCTAAAGATGCTTTAGCAAAATAATAAATATATATAGAGTCCGGGGGCATTTACCATGTCCTGGACTCTTTTTTTATAAAGAAGATTAAATTTAATATAAAGGTATCTTCTTTACGCCTTATATACGCTTTGATAAAATAAAGAAGAACAACTTATAAGGAGAATACTATGTCTAAATTTGATGAAATGATTACAGTTGTCCCTAGAAAGACAATTTTTAAAGATGAAGCTTATCAATTCGATGGTTTTAAATCTATTCAAGATGAAGAAACGAAATATATTTATGAAACAATTAATGAGTACGAAGTTAAAAGACGTGGGGACATGGAAGAAGATCCTTCATATAAACAACTTATTTCATATTGTATTTTAGAAAATGAAAATGATGAAATACTTGTATATGAACGACTAACAGGTGGAGGAGAAGGTAGACTTCATGGCTTAAGTTCTATTGGTGTAGGCGGTCATATGAATGATGTTCCAAATGCTACAAATGTAGAAGAAGTGATTCGAGATAATGCAGAAAGAGAATTAGAAGAAGAAGTAGGGCTTGATAAAGAAAATGTTAAAAATATGGAACTAATCGGCTTTATTAATGACGACCAAAACGAAGTTGGTAAAGTACACATCGGATTAGTTTTTAAATTAAAAGTAAATGAATCAAGTGTTGAAGCTAAAGAAACTGATACCTTGAAAATTAATTGGGTTAAACAATCAGATTTAGCGAATAATAAAAATTATGAAACATGGAGTAGCTTAATTATAGACGGCTTATATAGAAGAGGTGAGTGACCTTGTCTGATATCATTCCATTTCCTAAATTAAAGAATCAATTAATTACAAATATTAAAACTTCAATGCAAGATGGTGAATATGATAAAGCATATGAATCATTCGAAACATATGAACAACATTTTGAAATGGATGAACAATTATCGTTGATGAAATGTGAAGTTTTAAAGTCTTGCGGTCATTATCTAGAATTAAGAGAAGAAGCAAGTATATTATTAAACCAAGGTCACGAACAATATGATCAAGTTGTAATATATTTTGTAGAAAGCCTATTTCAATTAGAACAGTATCAAACTGTAGTGGAAATCATAAATCAAATTAAAGATGAAGCTATTGACCATGCAACAAGAATGACTTTAATACCAATGCAAGATTTAGCAAAAGATAAGCTAGAACAAAGGAAACTTAAAGCTTCAGAAATTTTAAAGACTTTTAAAGATACAAACTTTGAGGAACAAGTGCAATTATTAATAGATTTAATAGATAACCATCTAGGTATTTTCAATTTAACATTAGCTCAAATTATTGAGAATGAACCGTTACATCCAAATGTTCAAAGCTTAATATTAGAGTATTTACGTTTGGGAGAATGGTCAGCTGAAGTTAAATTTAATAAAATAGATACAAATATAGCTATTGTTCCTACAGAACTTAGTGGCATTGAAAGAACAGATTTTAAAATAAATATTATACCTAAAATTATTGAACAACTTGAAATAGATAGCCCAGCGTCTATAGAATTAAGTAACTCTATATTAAATCAACATGCCATTTTACTTTATCCAATCGAATTTAAATCTATTAAAAATGAAGTTTTAATAGCATGTTACTTGAAACTTTTATCAGAACGCCTTAATATAGACGCTAACTATGAAAGTGTGAGCCAAGATGATTGGGAACAATTTATTGGCGTTATTCAGAAATTTGAATGAATATAAACACTATAGTTGAAACATTGAAAAGCTATGTTATAATTAAAGAGTTGAAAATTAATAAATTAGGATAATCACGGAGGTTTTTATTCATGACAGCAACATGGGAAAAGAAAGAAGGCAACCAAGGTTTATTAACTGTTACGGTTCCAAAAGAAGAAGTAGATAAAGGATTAGACAAAGCATTCAAAAAAGTTGTTAAACAAATTAATGTGCCTGGTTTCCGTAAAGGTAAAATGCCAAGACCATTATTTGAACAAAGATTTGGTGTTGAATCATTATACCAAGATGCTTTAGATTTTATTTTACCTGAAGCATATGGTAATGCAGTAGAGGAAGCAGAAATCAACCCTGTTGATCGTCCAGAAATCGATGTTACACAAATGGAAAAAGGTAAAGAACTTATCTTTGAAGCAACTGTAACTGTAGAACCTGAAGTAGAATTAGGTGAATACAAAGGTTTAGCTATTGAAAAGCAAGACCGTGAAGTAACTGACGAAGAATTCGAAGAAGCTTTAAATGATGCGGTAAGTCGTCAAGCTGAATTAACAGTTAAAGATGGTGAAATTGCTGAAGGTGATGTAGCTAACATTAACTTTGATGGCTATGTTGATGGAGAAGCTTTTGAAGGTGGACAAGCTGAAGGTTATGATCTTGAAATTGGTTCAGGTTCATTTATTCCAGGATTTGAAGAACAACTTATCGGTCTTAAAGCTAATGATAGCAAAGATGTTGTTGTCACATTCCCTGAAGAATACCACGCTGAAGAATTAGCTGGTAAAGAAGCTACTTTCAAAACAGAAATCAACGAAGTTAAAGGTAAAGAAGTTCCTGAATTAGATGATGAATTAGCTCAAGAACTTGATGAATCTGTAAAAACAGTTGATGAATATAAAGAAAAATTACGTAAAGACTTAGAAGAAGCTAAAGTTAACCAAGCTGACGCTACTGAAAAAGAAGAAGCAATTACAAAAGCTTCTGATAATGCTACTGTAGATATTCCAGAAGCTATGATTAACACTGAATTAGATCGTATGATGCAAGAGTTTGAACAACGTATTTCTCAACAAGGATTAAACCTTGATTTATATTATCAATTCTCAGGACAATCAGAAGAAGAACTTAAAGCTCAAATGAAAGAAGACGCTGAAAAACGTGTTAAAACTAATTTAACTTTAAGAGCTATTGCGGATGCTGAGAACATTGAAATTTCAGACGAAGATGTTGAAGCTGAGTTAACAAAAATGAGTGAACAATTCGGATTATCTGTAGAAGATATTAAATCTACTTTAGGTAATAATGATATCTTAGTTAATGACCTAAAAATCCAAAAAGTTATCGACTTATTAGTTAATGAATCTAAAGAAGCATAATCGTTATTCGGTATTAAAATAGATCATAGTAGCAGAATATTTCTGCTACTATTCTTTTTTAACCCGTTTAATTTGAAATAATAAAGTACTTTTAGTATAGTCTAGAAGAAGAATAGGGGTGTAAAAATGTTTAAATTTAACGATGGTGAAGAAAACTTAAAATGTTCTTTCTGTGGTAAAGAACAAGATCAAGTTAAGAAACTTGTAGCTGGTAGTGGTGTTTACATTTGTAATGAATGTATAGAACTTTGTTCAGAAATAGTAGAAGAAGAGTTAAAATCACAAGAACCAGAACAATTTACTGAAGTTCCTACACCTAAAGAAATATTAGAGCAATTAAATGACTATGTAATTGGTCAAGAAAGCGCTAAAAAATCATTAGCAGTAGCTGTTTATAACCATTACAAACGTGTTCAACAACCTTCAGAAAGTGAAGATGGTATTGAATTACAAAAAAGTAATATTGCACTAATAGGTCCAACTGGTAGTGGTAAAACATTACTAGCTCAGACATTAGCTAAATCATTAAATGTTCCATTTGCAATTGCAGATGCTACAAGTTTAACTGAAGCAGGTTACGTTGGTGAAGACGTTGAAAATATATTATTAAGATTAATTCAAGCTGCAGACTTTGATGTTGAAAGCGCTGAAAAAGGAATCATCTATGTGGATGAAATCGACAAAATTGCACGTAAATCTGAAAATACTTCAATAACTCGTGATGTATCAGGTGAAGGTGTTCAACAAGCACTTCTTAAAATTCTTGAAGGTACAACAGCAAGCGTACCACCTCAAGGAGGAAGAAAACATCCTAACCAAGAATTTATCCAAATTGATACAACAAATATCTTATTTATTCTTGGTGGTGCCTTTGATGGTATCGATGAAGTTATTAAACGTCGTTTAGGTGAAAAGGTAATTGGTTTTAGTAGTGCTGGAGAAGAAATCAGCGATGAAGAATCATTACTTTCACAAATTAGACCTGAAGACTTACAGTCATATGGTTTAATTCCTGAATTTATTGGTCGTATTCCAATTGTAGCTAACTTAGATACGTTAGATGTTGAAGCTCTTAAAAATATCTTAACTAAACCGAAAAATGCTTTAGTTAAACAATATACTAAAATGTTAGAGCTAGATGATGTAGAACTTGAATTCTCTGATGAGGCTTTAGGTGCTATCAGTGAATTAGCTATAGAGCGCAAGACTGGTGCTCGTGGTCTTCGTTCAATCATTGAAGAAGCTCTAATTGATATCATGTTTGATATTCCATCAAGCGATGATGTAACGAAAGTCGTTATAACAGAAGAGACAATTAGAGATCATAAGAACCCAAGCTTATATGATAGCGAAGGTAACTTATTAAACGATGAAAAAACATCAGCTTAAATTATAAAATCTAGAGTCCGGGACATGATAATTGTCTCGGACTCTTTCTTTAGCAGTGGTGACATTACAAAGACTTTTTAAAAATAAGAGCTTGTTGTTTCACTACATTGCTATGTTTAATTATTTAATGATTTAAGCTATAATAAAAGAAACGAATGATGTAGGAGATTACAATGAAAATAAATCCAAATAATGTAGACATTATAATTAGTGCAGTAGAGTCTAAACAATATCCGGAAACAGGCTTACCTGAAATAGCATTGAGTGGAAGATCAAATGTAGGTAAATCAACATTTATTAACACACTTATTTCTAGAAAAAAAGTAGCGAGAACTTCATCTAAACCAGGTAAAACACAAACTTTAAACTTTTTTAACATTGATGAACAATTAATATTTGTAGATGTGCCTGGATATGGTTATGCTAAAGTAAGTAAAAAACAAAGAGAACAATTCGGCAAGATGATTGAACAGTACTTAACAACGAGAAAAGAACTTAAATGTGTAATACAACTTATAGATATACGCCACAAACCTACACAAGATGATATATTGATGTACGATTACTTAAAGCATTTTGAAATACCTACGATTATAGTTGCTACTAAGGAAGACAAAATACCAAAAGGTAAAGTTCAAAAACATCTCAAAATTATTCGAGAAACACTGGAAATAGAATCTGAGGACGTATTAATTAGTTATTCTTCATTAAATAAAGACAAGACGGACAATATTTGGGCATTATTGTCACAATTTATTTAAACAAATTCCTCACATTCCTAGATTAGAAATGTTATAATTAAGACATTGGACATAAATTAATGGGGGCGTTAGAAGTGCATGTAGTTGTAGTAAGTGTAAACTATAAAACTGCAGACGTTGCGATGCGCGAGAAATTAGCGTTTAATGATCAAGAAATTGAAAACGCGCTTGTAACTCTTAGTAACAAAAAATCTATATTAGAATGTGTAATCTTATCAACATGTAATAGAACAGAAGTATATGCCGTAGTAGATCAAATACACACAGGCAGATACTATATACAATCATTTTTAGCTGACTGGTTTAATCAATCATTAGATACAATTAAGACGTACACAAATGTTCTAACTGAGAATGATGCAATAGAACATCTATTCAGAGTGACATCTGGGTTAGATTCTATGGTATTAGGTGAAACTCAAATTTTAGGACAAATGAAAGACGCTTTCCAAACTGCACAAACAGAAGTAACTACTGGAACGATGTTTAATCGTTTATTTAAACAAGCAGTTACATTAGCTAAACGTGCTCACAGTGAAACAGATATCGCATCTAATGCTGTTTCAGTTTCTTATGCTGCAGTAGAACTATCTAAAAAAGTATTAGGCAGATTAGATAATAAAAAAGCGTTAATCATAGGTGCCGGTGAGATGGCAGAATTAGCTGTTGCGAATTTGAACGGTAGTGGCGTGACAGATATAACTGTTTTAAACCGTACTGTTGCAAAAGCTGAGGCTTTAGCTATGCAATATAAAGGTGTAGCAAAAAGCATAAACGAATTGCAATGTTCTTTAATGGAAGCTGATATTGTAATTAGTTCAACAAGTGCTGAGCAATATGTATTAACAAAAGATATGATGAGAGATGTTGAAAGATTTAGAAGGCATAAACCTTTAGTTCTTATCGACATTGCTGTTCCACGTGACATTGATCCAGAAGTTAACGATTTAGAATTAATGTTTAATTATGATGTAGACGACTTAAATGGTCTAGTAGATGCAAACTTAGCAGAACGTGAGAAAGCTGCGCGTGAAATTGAACTATTAATTGCTAAAGAAATTGATAAGCATGAAGAGTGGGTTAATATGTTAGGTGTTGTACCAGTAATAACTGCTTTGAGAGACAAAGCTTCTCACATACAACAAGATACAATGACAAGCATTGAGAGAAAATTACCTGACATGACTGAAAGAGAACGTAAAGTAATCTCTAAACATATGAAGAGCATCGTCAATCAGTTACTTAAAGATCCTATTACACAAGCTAAAGAATTATCAACAGATAAAAAATCTGATGAAAAATTAGAATTATTCCAAGAAATCTTCAACATTACAAATGAAGTTGAGAGAATAAATGAAAATAAAACAGAAACAAAGAAAGAATCTAAACAAGTTCAATTGACGCCTAATACAGTTGAATCTTAATTTAATTAAATGGTGATGCTATGCAAGATATAATTGCAGTACGTTTGCATGAGGTTGTTTTAATCATCTATATGATATGTTTAGGGTGTTACTTTTATGATTTTATTCAAAAGAATAATAAAGTACGAAAACTTGGTTACTATGCATTAGGGATTGTTTGGATATTTCAAACAATCTTTTTATGCATGTATATCATTACGACTAAACAATTTCCGATATTAACCCTATTTGAAGGTTTTTATTTTTACACCTGGATGATTATTACAGTTTCGTTAGTTTTAAACTATTTTAAATCAACTGACTTAACAGTATTTATAATTAATTTAATTGGTTTTGTATTTTTAACAATTCATACTTTCAGACCTGAACAATATGATGCCGAAAATACTGCCGCAAACATGATGAATGAATTATTACTCATTCATATTTCATTAGCGATTTTGAGTTATGTTATCTTTGCATTGAGTACATCACATGCAATTTTATACTTATTACAAAGAAAAAATTTAAAAGAAAAGACATTTAACCAAAAGTTTTTTAGAATGGGAAGCATTGAACAGCTAGAGCAAAATGTATTTAGATTTTCTTTAGTAGGCTTCTTAGTCTTGTTAATAAGTTTAATATTAGGAATACAATGGGGTCTAATCATTATTGGTAGTGAGATTTGGTTGGACTTAAAAGTAATTGGATCATTAATTGTCTTATTGCTATATGGTATATATTTATTCCTACGAGTAAGAAAAACTGTTAAAACTAAGACATTAGTAGTTGCTAATATTATGATATTCTTAGTTTGTATGATAAATTATTTGGTGGTTTCGAAATTTTCAGGATTTCATCAATGGTTTAACTAAATGATCATGGAGGAAAATATGCGTAAAATTATTGTCGGCTCAAGAAGAAGTAAATTAGCGATGACACAAAGTCAGCAATTTATTGATAAATTGAAAGAAAAATTTCCAGATTTAGATATTGAAATTAAAGAAATTGTCACTAAAGGCGATAAAATAATTGATGTTCAATTATCTAAAGTAGGTGGAAAAGGTTTGTTCGTTAAAGAAATTCAACAAGCTTTATTCGACCGTGAAATTGATTTTGCTATTCATTCATTGAAAGATGTGCCAAGTGTGTTACCTGATGGTCTTACATTAGGTTGCATACCACCACGTGAAATACCTTTTGATGCATATGTAGCTAACAATCACGTCAAACTAGCTGATTTAAAACCAGGCAGTATTGTTGGGACAAGCTCATTACGAAGAGGCGCTCAAATTTTAGCGAAATACCCACATCTAGAAATTAAATGGATAAGAGGTAATATTGATACACGTTTAGAAAAGTTACGTACTGAAGATTTTGATGCAATTATATTAGCAGCAGCTGGATTAAAACGTATGGGCTGGGGTGACGATATAGTTACAGAGTACTTACGTGAAGATACGATGATGCCAGCAATCGGTCAAGGTGCGCTCGGCATTGAATGTAGAAGTGATGATAAAGAATTACTAGATATATTAAATGCTGTTCATGATGAAGAAGTTAAAACATGTGTTACAAGTGAAAGAACTTTCTTAAGTGAAATGGATGGTAGTTGTAAAGTGCCTATTGCTGGTTATGCAACTAAAGAAGGCAACGAAATTACATTCACAGGTTTAATAATGTCACCAGATGGTAAAGAAAGATATGAATCTACTAAAGTTGGAACTGATCCAGTAGAAATAGGTAAAGAAGTATCTGACGAGTTAAAAGCCCAAGGTGCTTATGAGATTATTAGAAAGCTAAATGAAGAAGAAGCGTAATAAGGAGTCGTTAAAATGAAGCCAATTGTAGTGGTTACAAGTACAAGAACTGTTCAACGCGAAGATATAGAACTGAAACATTATCCTTTTATAGATATTGTTCCAATCGAAGTTGACGAATCTTGTATAAAACCATACTATGATTGGCTTATTTTTACGTCTGTAAACGCCATTAAATTATTTCAGCCATATTTAAATTTAATAAATGTAAAGCATATAGCAGCAATCGGTACAAAAACTAAAGCACTCGCTGAAGATTATTCAATACCGATTGAAGTTATGCCAAGTACATTTACACAAGAAGGTTTATTGGATTCTTTAGAGAATCGATTGCATAAACAATCAATATTAATCCCTTGTAGTAGACTAGCAAGAAATAAATTAACAGACCATTTGAGAGAATGGGACAATGAAGTTCAACGACTTCATATTTACGAACCAAAAACGAATTATGAAAATGTAGATAAAGTTCATGAACTTATTGAAAATAACGAAGTAACGCATGTTACATTTTCTAGTTCATCTGCTGTGTCGAGTTATTTTGAAAAGTATAATAAGATTGATAATATTGAAGTGTATGCGATTGGTGAAATAACAGAAGAAAAATTAAAAACATACCATCAAGAATGTAAAGTTGCTCCACGTGCAACACTGAATGATATGTTAAATAAAATATTGGAAGAGGTAGAGTAATGAAATTTGATAGACATAGAAGATTAAGATCTTCACAATCAATGAGAAATCTTGTAAAAGAAACTTATGTTCATAAAGCAGATTTAATTTATCCTATTTTTGTAATAGAAGAAGATAACATTAAAAATGAAATAACGTCTATGCCAGGTATATATCAATTAAGCTTAAACTTATTAGAAGAAGAACTTAAAGAAGCATATGACTCAGGTGTAAGAGGTGTTATGTTCTTCGGTATTCCAAATGAAAAAGACGCATGTGGTACTGGTGCTTTTGTAGATGACGGCATCATACAGAAAGCCACTCGTTTAGCAAAAAGTAAATTCCCTGATTTATTAGTTGTAGCAGATACGTGTTTATGTGAATACACTGACCATGGTCACTGTGGTGTTATAGATGAAACGACTCATGATGTAGATAACGATGAATCATTAAAATTACTAGTTAAGACAGCTGTATCACAAGCAAAAGCAGGAGCAGACATTATTGCACCAAGTAATATGATGGATGGCTTTGTAACGGAGATTAGACAAGGTTTAGATGAAGCAGGATTCAAAAACATACCTATTATGAGTTACGGTATAAAATATGCATCAAGTTTCTATGGTCCATTTAGAGAAGCAGCAGATGGTGCGCCTTCATTCGGAGATCGTAAGACTTATCAAATGGATCCAAGTAATAGATTAGAGGCTTTTAGAGAATTAGAAAGTGACTTAAAAGAAGGTTGTGACATGATGATTGTTAAACCGGCTTTAAGTTATTTAGATATTATTCGTGATGTACGTAATAATACTGATGTACCTGTAGTTGCTTATAATGTAAGTGGAGAATATAGCATGACTAAAGCAGCAGCGTTAAATGGTTGGATAGATGAAGAAAAAATTGTTATGGAACAAATGATTTCTATGAAACGTGCAGGTGCAGATATGATTATTACTTACTTTGCAAAAGACATTTGTAAATATCTAGATGAAGGAGAATACTAATATGAGTTATGAAAAATCAATACAAGCTTACAACGAAGCCGTAAATTTAATGCCTGGTGGTGTTAACAGTCCGGTTCGTGCATTTAAATCAGTAGACACTGATCCAATATTCATGGAATATGGTAAAGGTTCAAAGATTTATGATATTGATGGTAATGAGTATATAGATTATGTATTAAGTTGGGGACCATTAATCCTTGGTCATGCTGATGATAAAGTGAGAAATTCATTACATGAAGCGGTGGACAAAGGGACTTCTTTCGGTGCGTCAACGATTCTTGAAAATAAAATGGCTCAATTAGTTATTGATCGTGTACCATCTATAGAAATGGTGAGAATGGTTTCTTCAGGTACTGAAGCTACGCTAGCAGCATTGCGTTTAGCTAGAGGTTTTACAGGAAAAAATAAAATATTGAAATTTGAAGGTTGTTACCATGGACACAGTGATTCATTGCTTATTAAAGCAGGTTCTGGTGTTGCCACTCTAGGTCTACCAGATTCTCCAGGTGTTCCAGAAGGTACAGCTAAAAATACAATTACAGTACCTTATAACGATATTGAATCAGTTAAGGTAGCTTTCGAACATTATGGTGATGATATTGCAGCTGTAATAGTAGAACCAGTTGCAGGTAATATGGGTGTTGTACCACCTGTTGACGGATTTTTAGAAGGACTTCGTGAAATAACTACATCAAATGATACTTTATTAATTTTTGATGAAGTAATGACTGGATTTAGAGTTGGTTATAATTGTGCACAAGGCTATTTCGGTGTAACACCAGATTTAACTTGTCTTGGAAAAGTGATTGGTGGCGGTTTGCCAGTTGGTGCCTTTGGTGGTAGAAGAGACATTATGGAACAAATAGCACCAGTAGGTACAGTATATCAAGCGGGCACATTATCTGGTAATCCACTTGCTATGACGAGTGGTTATGCTACATTAACTCAATTGACTGAAGAAAGTTATGAATACTTCAATGAATTAGGAGATTTATTAGAAGAAGGTTTGAAAAATGTATTCAGTAAATACAATGTACCAATAACTGTTAATCGTGCTGGATCAATGATTGGTTACTTCTTAAACGAAGGCCCAGTTACGAATTTTGACGAAGCTAATAAATCTGATCTAGAATTATTTAGTAATATGTATAGAGAAATGGCTAAAGAAGGTGTATTTTTACCACCTTCACAATTTGAAGGTACATTCTTATCTACTTCACATACGAAAGAAGATATTGAAAAAACAATCCAAGCTTTTGATAATGCTCTATCAAGAATTGTAAAATAAGTTTAATATATCCCCGGAAAATTGGATTATAATCCGTTTTTCGGGGTCTTTAATTGTAAAAATGATATAATCTATTCGAGGTGTTATTTCATGAATAGTAATAAATGGAATATTTTATTAGTAAGTGTACTTGCTATCGTACTAGGGTTTTTCCTTGATAAAATCCATATGATTTTACCATGGATGTTTGGCCCAATATTTGCGAGTTTAATTGTAATCAAATTCATGAAAAGAAAAATTATTTGGCCAACATGGTTAGGTAATTTAGGTCTTTTAATATTAGGTGTACAAATGGGATCAACCTTTACGCCTGTCGTATTAAATGATATTAAAGGTGAATGGTTACAAATTGTACTAATGTCAGTATTCATTTTGTTAATTGCATTATTAATTTCTATTGTTTTTAAGAAAATTGCTAATGTCACATTTGAAACTGCTTTGTTAAGTGCAATTCCTGGGGCGCTAAGTCAAATGGTTGTTATGGCAGAAGAAAATAAAAAAGCTGACTTATTAGTAGTTACTTTAACTCAAACATCAAGAATTATGTTCGTAGTTATTTTAGTACCTATTATTTCATCTATATATGGTAGTAATGGTGAACAAAGTGGTCACGTAGCACAAGAACCTTCTATATTTAACGTATTGAGTATACCAGAGTTATTTATTATTTTAATTGGCATCGCAGTAACATTTCTCATTTTTTATAAATTCCGATTTCCAGTTCCTTATTTATTATCTCCTATTTTAGTCATGTTAACTTGGAACTTATTAACTGGCCAAGTTTTCACTTTAGATTATCAATTTATTATCATAGCTCAAATACTATTTGGTATTAGAATAGGGGTTCAAATCGCTGATTTAATAGATAATATTACGAAAAAAACAATTTTTGCGATTGCATTTCAAAATATTATGCTTATTATTGGTGCTTTTTTACTCGTCTTTTTATTCCAACTATTTATTAATGAAAATATAAATGATTTATTCTTAAGTGCTGCACCTGGAGGTATGGCACAAATAATTGTTGTAGCTTTAGAAACAGGTGGTGATGTTGCAATGATATCCAGTTACCATATATTTAGAATATTTTTCATTTTGCTAATCGTTGCGCCATTAATAAAAGTATTTTTAACAAAACAATCTAAAAATTATAAGAATTAATATAAATCAATATTGACTTATATAGTCGGTACTTATATTATTAAAGTAATCGAATATTTAAAGAGGAAGAGTAAATCATTGATTAATGGTAGAGAGTGCATGGTTGGTGAAAATGCATATTAATGGTGATTGAAGGTAGCCTTGTTTGGAACGTTATCTGAAACTAAGTAGGTTAACGCGTGAGCGAGCGATAATCGTAAGAGTGCAATATAATTTATTTTATATTGAATTTAGGTGGTACCACGGTTGAGCCCGTCCTAGTTTATAGGACGGGTTTTTTATTTTAATGAGGAGTGATTTATATGGAAATGGAACCTAAGTACAACCCCAAAAAGGTTGAAGAAGGTCGTTATGAACAATGGTTAGAAAATGATTATTTTAAACCAAGTGAGAATAAAGATAGAGAAACTTATACAATTGTAATTCCGCCACCAAATGTTACTGGGAAACTACATTTAGGTCATGCATGGGATACAACATTACAAGATATTTTAACAAGAATGAAAAGAATGCAAGGCTACGATACACTTTATCTTCCTGGTATGGATCACGCTGGTATTGCTACTCAAGCTAAAGTTGAAGCTAAATTAAATGAGCAAGGTTTAACGAGACATGATTTAGGTAGAGAGAAATTTTTAGAACAATCTTGGTCTTGGAAAGAAGAGTATGCAGATTTTATTCGTGCTCAATGGGCAAAGTTAGGTCTTGGATTAGACTATAGTCGCGAAAGATTTACTTTAGATGAAGGTTTATCTCAAGCTGTAAAGAAAGTATTTGTTGAGATGTATAAAAAAGATCTTATATATCGTGGTGAAAGAATCATTAACTGGGATCCACAAACAAAAACAGCTATCTCAGATATCGAAGTAATTCACGAAGATATCACTGGTCATTTTTATCATATAAATTATCCATTTAAAGATGGAGAAGGTTCTATTGAAATTGCAACTACACGTCCCGAAACGATGCTTGGTGACACTGCAATCGTTGTTAACCCAAATGACGATAGATACAAAGATTCTATAGGGAAATCTGTTATTTTACCGATAATTGGTAGAGAACTACCAATTATAGCTGATGACTATGTTGATATGGAATTTGGTAGTGGTGCAATGAAAGTTACACCTGCTCATGATCCAAATGACTTTGAAATTGGTGAACGTCATCAATTAGAAAAAATCAATGTAATGAACGAAGATGGCACGATGAATGAATTAGCAGGTAAATATAATGGTTTAGATCGTTTTGAATGTCGTAAGCAATTAGTAGAAGATTTAAAAGCTTCTGGTGAATTGATTAAAGTTGAAGAGCATGAGCATTCTGTTGGTCATTCAGAGCGAAGTGGTGCAGTTGTAGAACCATATTTATCAACTCAATGGTTTGTAAAAATGGAACCATTAGCTAAACGAGCTTTAGATAATCAAGAGACTGATGGACGAATTAATTTTGTACCAGACCGTTTTGAAGGCACATTTAACAGATGGATGGAAAATATTCGTGATTGGACTATTTCACGTCAATTATGGTGGGGTCATCAAATTCCTGCGTGGTATCATAATGAAACAGGTGAAATATATGTAGGCGAAGAAGCGCCTTCAGATATCGAAAATTGGACTCAAGACGAAGATGTATTAGATACTTGGTTTAGTTCTGCTTTATGGCCATTCTCAACTTTAGGTTGGCCAAATGTAGAAGATGAAGACTTCAAACGTTACTACCCAACTAATACATTAGTTACTGGTTATGATATTATTTTCTTCTGGGTTAGTCGTATGATTTTCCAAGGTTTAGAATTTACTGATCAAAGACCATTTAATGATGTTTTACTTCACGGATTAGTTAGAGCTGAAGATGGACGTAAGATGAGTAAATCACTAGGAAATGGTGTAGACCCAATGGATGTGATTGATGAGTACGGTGCAGATAGTTTGAGATACTTCTTAGCTACAGGTTCTTCACCAGGACATGATTTACGTTATTCAACTGAAAAAGTTGAATCAGTATGGAACTTTATTAATAAAATTTGGAACGCTTCTCGCTTTAGCTTAATGAATATAGGTGAATCATTTAAAGTTGAGGATATTGATTTATCAGGAGAAAAATCAGTTGCTGATGAATGGATATTAACACGTTTAAATGAAACAATCGCTCATGTTACAGAGTTAAGTGATAAGTATGAGTTTGGCGAAGTTGGACGCGTATTATATAACTTTATTTGGGATGAATTCTGTGATTGGTATATTGAAATGAGTAAAATTCCTATGAATAGTGACGACGAGTCTAAAAAACAAATGACGCGTTCTGTTTTATCATATACACTTGATCAAACTATGCGTATGTTACATCCATTTATGCCTTTCGTTACTGAACATATTTGGCAAGCTCTACCACATGAGGGCGAAACGATTATCCAAGCTTCATGGCCAGAAGTAAGACCAGAATTGTCTAATGAAAATAGTAAAATTTCAATGCAATTATTAGTTGAAATTATAAAATCAGTTCGTCAAGCACGTAGAGAAGTTAATACGCCTATGTCTAAAGAAGTGCCAATTCATATTGAAGCTAAAGATGAAAAAGTACAAGAACAATTAATAAACAATAAGGATTATTTAGAACGTTTCTGTAATCCTAGTGAGTTAATAATTGATACTAAAATTGAAGTTCCTGAAAAAGCGATGACTGAAGTAGTGTATGGTGCTACAGTAATATTACCGCTTGAAGGTTTAATTGATATGGATAAAGAAATTGAAAGATTGCAACAAGAATTAGACAAATGGCAAAAAGAACTTGATCGTGTGAACAAAAAATTAAGCAATGAGAAATTCGTTGCAAAAGCACCTGAAAAAATCATCAACGAAGAAAAAGAAAAGAAATTAACTTATCAAGAAAAATATGACGGTGTTTTAGCAAGAATTGAACAATTGAGAGGCTAGGAAGGCTTATGAATTATTTAGATAGTTTACATTGGATACATGAACGCACTAAATTCGGGATAAAACCAGGTGTAAAACGAATGAAATGGATGTTAAGTAAGCTTGATCATCCAGAAGATAAAATACAAGGTATTCACGTAGTTGGTACAAATGGTAAAGGATCGACAGTTAGTTATATTCGTGATGCACTAATAGCAAATGGATATGAAGTCGGTACTTTTACTTCACCTTATATCATTACTTTTAATGAAAGAATAAGTTTAAATGGTAAACCAATTACAAATGAGGAACTAGTTGAATTAGTTCAAATAGTCAAACCTATAACTGAAAGACTTGAAGCAGAAACAGACCTAGGTCCTGCAACTGAATTTGAGGTTATTACATTAATTATGTTTGTTTATTTTGGTACAATTCGACCAGTTAACTTTGTTGTAGTAGAAGCGGGATTAGGTGCTTTAAACGACTCAACAAATGTATTCCAACCTATTATGACTGTATTAACAAGCATCGGATTAGACCATACTAATATATTAGGCGAGACTTACATGGATATTGCACGTGAAAAAGCAGGTGTAATCAAGCCTAGTGTGCCTCTTGTATATTCAATCAAACCTAAAGATGCTTTGAATTTTATTAGAGAAGTTGTAGAACATCATCATAATAAAGGTTTGGAATTAGATAGGGATATATATGTTGTGTCAGAAGGCGAAGAATTCACGTATCGTTATGACAACTATGAATTAGAAAATATCAAACTAAAAATGATAGGTAATCATCAACATGAAAACGCTGCGCTAGCAATTACAACGTTGATTGAAATGTATCAAAGAGGATTAATCCAGTTAGACTTCAATAAGATGATTGACGCAATTGAAAATGTAACGTGGTATGGAAGAATTGAAAAGATAAATGATAATCCTTTAATCTTTTTAGACGGTGCTCATAATAAAGAAAGTATTGATGCTTTAGTAAAAACATTACAGCATTATTACTCAGATAAGAAGATTGACGTGTTATTTGCTGCTATTGATGGAAAGCCTATTGGGAAAATGTTAAATAGTCTTGAAGACATAGCGAATCGATTTTTCGTTACAACATTTGATTTTCCAAAAGCATTACCAATTGATACAATTTATGAAAGTGTTGAGCATTCGCATATAGAGAAAGTTAAAAATTATCGAGAGTTCATTGAATCATATCAAGGTGATTTGCTTATAATAACTGGTAGTTTATATTTCATCAGTGAAGTTCGTAAATTACTTGTATAATGGATAAAAAGTATTGGGTTTTTAATCCAATACTTTTTTTATATTTTCATTATTTTCTGAATAATAGGGTAAAAGAAAATCAAACGAAGAAGGAGAGAATTTAATGGGGTTAAAAAAGAAAAGAAATATCACATTTAAAAATCCACATACTTATGCTATTTTGTTATTCATTATCGTGATAAGTGTTATTTTGACTTATATTATACCGGCTGGAAAGTTTGATAGAAAAACTGTTAATGATAGAGAAGAAGTAATTTCTGGGACGTTCCATTTTGTAAAAAGTGAACCTTCTGGCTTTTTAGATATTTTTAGATCTATTCCTGAAGGTTTAATAAGTGGTGCTGATATTATATTTTATATCTTTTTAGTTGGTGGCGCGTTTGGCGTAATACATAAGACTGGCACTATCACAAACGGTGTAAACGCAGCGATGAATAAGCTAGGTAAAAATAGTAAGTTTATGATACCTTTAACGATGCTTATCTTCTCGTTATTAGGATTTTCAATAGGTTTAGCAGAAGAAACGATTATATTTGTACCAATTGGAATAGCTATAGCAAGAGCAGCAGGTTATGATGCAATGACTGGAGCCGCTATGATTATAATGGGAGCAGCTGCTGGATTTCTAGGAGGTATGCTCAATCCTTTTACAGTCGGTGTTGCACAGAAGATCGCAGAATTGCCATTATTTTCAGGATGGGAAATAAGAACACCGATTTATATTGCTATTCTGATTGTAGGCATACTTTACGTAATGTTCTATGCTAGAAAAGTGAAAAAAGACCCTTCTAAAAGTTTAGTATATGATATAGAAGTAAAGGAAGTTGAGGAAAGTGAAGATAACCAAAAAGTCGAACGATTTACAAAAAGACAAATTATATGTTTAATTTTGCTTGTAAGTACAATTTGTTTTAATGTCTTTGGGATATTCAAGTTCGGTTGGTCATTCAATGAAATGAGTGCAAACTTCTTAGTAGCAGGTTTGCTGGCAGGATTTATTGGTGGTTTAGGTTTCAATGGAACATTTGATGCGCTAATCGATGGTATGAAATCCATTTTGTTTGGAGCGTTAATAGTAGGATTTGCTAAAGCAATTGTAGTTGTATTGGAAGATGGTAAAATAATTGATACTATAGTCTTCTATTTAACAAATTCAATTCAAGATTTACCTGCTAGTATAACTGTTGGAACGATGTTTATTATTCAATTATTTCTTAATTTCTTTATACCATCAGGTTCAGGACAAGCCATGACAACGATGCCATTAATGGTACCAATTTCTGATATCCTAAATATTAATAGACAAATGGCTGTACTAGCTTTCCAATATGGTGATGCAATTAGTAATAGTATTTTTCCTACTTCTGCTTCACTTATGGGTGGACTAGCTGTAGCAGGTATCCCGTATACACAGTGGGTTAAATTTATATGGAAGTTATTATTACTATGGGTAATCGTTTGTATGGTCGGAATATTTGTCGCTTTAATACTAGTTAATTAATAATATGAAAAACTTGAAAGAAATTGCTTAATAATAGCGGTTTTTTCAAGTTTTTTTGTCTGTTTTAAAACTTATTCATTTTGTTAGTTAAAAATTTTGAATTTATGAAATTAGGAATATTATGGCCTTAATTGATATATTATTTTATATCAACTAAGGAGATATAAATAATGCTTTTATACTTTATTTTAGGATCTATTTTAGCAAGTTATATGTATCAATTAACAAGTACAACAATCATCAATTTTAAAACATTAACATGTCGTTCAAAGTGTACATATTGCAATCATAAACTAGAATATAAAGATTTAATTCCAATTTTTAGTTATATTTATCTCAAAGGTAAATGTAGATATTGTAATACGTCCATACCTAAAGATTTAATCACTGTTGAAATATTATTAAGTATTTTATTTATTATGCCACTAATTTCACCTCAAATACATAATCCTCATTTGTATTATTTTTTAATTATATTTTTAATTCCTTTAGCTATATATGATATGAAATACTACATTGTTCCTAATCATATTTTAATTCTCATGTTTATAACTGGTATTTTGATATTCAAACCCGATTTAGAAAATATATTAATTTCATTAGAAATCGTTTTTATCATCCATACTTTATACTTTTTATCTAAAGGTGGAATAGGTTATGGGGATGTGAAATTGTTTTGTATATTATGTCTCATTTTAACTTGGAAGCAATTTTTACTTATATTTATGTTTACTTTTATCATTTCAGGTATTTCTGCTATCAGTTATATTTTATTTAAAAAATCTATTATAACAAAAGTTCCATTAGTACCTTATATAGCAATTTCATCAATAAGTGTATGTATATTTAATAATCAATTACTACTTTATTTTTTAGGAGGTTAATATGTCATTGAAAATCAAAGACTTACAACAAGAAGACAAGCCAAGAGAGAGATTAAAATCATATGGTGCTGATAGATTAACAAATAGAGAATTATTAGCAATTATAATCAATTCAGGTAGTAAACAATTTTCTAGTATAGATTGTGCAAATCAAGTGCTAAAACTTGTAAATCAATTACGTGATTTAAGGCACCTAACATTACCAGAGTTATTAAGTGTAAATGGAATTGGTGAGAAGAAAGCTTTGACAATATTGGCAGTGATAGAATTAGCAAAGAGAATGCATAGCAATACTGTATTGGACAAAATAGAAATAAATGAACCTCAAGATGTTGCAGATTATCTTATGGAAAAATTAAGATATTTAAAGCAAGAGCATTTTGTTGCACTCTTATTAAATACAAAAAATCAAATTATTCATGAGCAATCTATATTCATAGGTTCTTTAAATATGTCGATTGTACATCCACGTGATTTATTAAGAGAAGCGGTTAAACATTCAGCTGCGTCTATTGTAATAGCACATAATCATCCTAGTGGAGATCCTTTAAACATAGTATCCTAAACTAGAGTACTCTAAGTACTCGAAGTTTAGGATTTTTTAATTACAGTGCTTTAACTATTAAATATATAAGGGTATTATTAATAGTAGTTAAAGTATTTAAAGGTGGTGGAAAGATGAAGGTTCAGAAAGTAATTGTGGAGGAAAAATCATATCCGTTATACATACTGCTAGATAAAGAATTTGAAGTGATAGAACCGGTTAAGCGATTTATAAAGTACTTGGATAATACGGGCAAAGCTCCAAATACCATTAAAACATATTGTTATCATCTCAAGCTGTTTTATGAATTTATGAGCCAAAGTAGAATCGAATTAGGAGATTTACAATTTGAGGATTTAGCAAACTTTGTAGGATGGTTAAGAAATCCAGCAGGGCATTTAAAGGTAATAGATATACAACCAAAGAAGGCTAAAAGAGAGGAAACATCAGTTAATTCCATACTTAACGCTGTAACTAGTTTCTTAGAGTATTTAAATCGCACAGAAAATTTTAAAGCTATAGATATGTCTAAAGAAGCAAGAGGAAGAAACTTTAAGGGGTTTCTTCACCATATTTCTAAAGGTAGATCCTATAAAAAAAATATTTTAAAGCTTAGGGTCAAAAAGAAACTTGTACAAGTATTAGAACATGGACAAGTCAAAGCAATAATTGAGGCATGTCATACCAAAAGAGATAAGTTACTTATTATGCTTATGTATGAAGGGGGACTTCGGATAGGAGAAGCATTATCCCTTCGTATTGAAGATATTTCAACATGGGATAACCAGATTAACATCAGGCCAAGAGATCATAATGAAAATGGAGCTTATATTAAACTTAAAAAAGAAAGAACTATTGATGTAAGTAAGGAATTAATGGCATTATATACCGATTACTTAGTACATGAATATGGGGAAGATTTAGATCATGATTATATATTTATTAATCTTAAAGATTCTTATTTTGGCCACCCTCTAAAATATCAAAGTGTATTAGACTTAATAAGAAGACTAGGAAAACGGACAGGGATTACTTTCACTGCCCATATATTACGTCATACGCATGCCACAGAGCTTATTAGAAGTGGATGGGATGCTGCATATGTACAAAAAAGATTAGGGCATGCCCATGTACAAACAACACTTGATACGTATGTTCATCTTTCTGATCAAGATATGAAGAATGAATATAAAAAGTATCTTCAAGGGAGAGAAACATGACAATGAAATTTCCAAGTGTAGCAACTAATCGAAAGCTTATCGCTAGTACAGAGATTAATAAAAAAATAGCTAATATGACAAGTGTTTTAAAAGGTTATTGGGCAGCAGATAGATGGGATATAAGAATTTGTCCGCATCCTAGTGCAATTGAGTTAAGTAAGAATCCGTCACTAAGAAATCGTTGGGTAAATTTCGATAAGGTGGAAAATGTCTGGTTGAAAACAGAATTAAAATATTTTTATTACCTTCACTTGAATAATGGAGCTTGGAATGCAAAATCCGTTTGGATTAGAAAGGGAACAGTGATAAGCCGGATGATGGGATTTTTAAATTTAAAATATCCTAATATTACATCGATAACCGAAGTGCCTATAAAAAAAGCTTTGACAGAATACCGGACCTACTTAACAGAACAAAAAGTAAAAACTACGACTACTAATTACAAACTTGATGTAAATCAGCAGAAAGTTACTGTACATGCGAATTCCTATTACGTTACTCATCTTAAGCAGTTTATGGAATTCTATGAGGACTTCTATTTTGATGGGGAAGAATGGGAAAAAGATGTTTGGAATCGAAGAAAATTATCATTACCGGAAGATAAGGTAAACCCAACATCCTACGAATATACGATCAACTTTAAGGGTTTTAAGAATAATTATTTTAAAGAAATAGTTAAGCGATATTGTAAACTAATGTTAAACACAGCTAGCTTTTCTCACGTAGTAGATATAGCTTCAAAATTAAAAGAATTTTTTAATTTCATGAACAAAAATTGTGAAGGTATACAAAGGATTCATCAATTAACTAGAAATGAAATTGAGCAATATTTTAATTATATTAATTTAAAAGGTTTAAAACCCAGTACTGTAACTGGACGAATATCTACTTTAGACGTTTTTTTTACTACAATTCAAAGATATGACTGGAAGGATACACCTTCTAAGATCCTTATCTTTCAAGAAGATTACCCTAAAGTGCCGAAGGCACTACCACGTTATATTGATGAACATATACTTGAACAATTAAATGGGAAATTAGATAAATTGGAACCTTATATTGCTACAATGGTTATGGTACTTCAAGAATGCGGGATGCGTATCAGTGAACTTTGTACATTGAAAAAAGGGAGCGTCATAACCGATAAAGAAGGGGATTGCTTTTTAAAGTATTATCAGTGGAAAATGAAGAAAGAGCATATCATTCCTATTTCTAAAGAAATTGCTGCATTGATATTAGTTCAAGAGCAAAGGGTGGCTGATGAACTCGATGATGGATGTGTATATGTGTTTCCCCGAAAAGATTGCTCACCATTGAAACAAGATACCTTTAGGGTTAAATTAAATGAACTAGCTTATGAAGAAAAGATAACGGACAGCAACGGAGAAATTTTTCGTTTTCATGCTCATGCCTTTCGGCATACAGTTGGCACTAGAATGATAAATAACGGAGTGCCACAACATATTGTCCAGAAGTTCTTGGGTCACGAATCACCGGAAATGACGGCAAGATATGCACATATTTTTGATGAAACCCTAAAGAAGGAATTTACGAAATTTAAGGAAACCTTAGTAACGAATAACGGTAGCATTCTGGATTTAAGTGAGGAAAATACTGAAGCTGACAATACAGATCTTCAATGGTTTAAAAAGAATATCAATGCACAGGCACTTCCTAATGGCTATTGTCGGTTACCAGTAATTGCAGGACCATGTCCTCACGCAAATGCATGTTTAGATTGTACGAATTTCTGTACAAGTAAACAATTTCTTACTGAACATGAAGAGCACTTAGAGCGAACTAAAGAAATACTAAATAGGGCTAAACAAAACCAATGGCAGCGTCAGGTTGAAACCAATGAACGTGTTAAAAATAGATTAGAACAGATTATTCATTCGTTAAAGGAGACGAATTAAAATGATTAGAAAAGGTAACACAACTGCCATAGTTCAGCTAGCTAAAGACAAGTCGGAGAAAACAAGAATTAGGGTTGAAAAGACAATTTCAGAGATGGCATTGAAAGAAGAGAAGATTAATTTTAATTCCGTTGCACAAAAAGCAAATGTTTCAAAGTCATGGCTTTACAAACAAAAAGATATTAGAACTAGAGTGGAGACATTAAGAGGGATGCAGATAAGTGAGTTAACCCCCCGTAAACCTAGTAAAAGCCCTCGTTCAGAGGACGTATTAATAAAAACCTTAAAAAGCCGTATAAAGGCGTTAGAAGAAGAGAATGAACGGTTAAAGGATCAAGTTCAAAAATTACATGGCAAGCTGTTTTAGCAGATTTGTGTTTCTTGGAATTTATTGGGCACTTTGAATTGGCTACCTAAAATGAAATCGCTAAAACCTTCAATAACTTCAATAGCCCATTTCCCTAAATGTGTTAAGGGGAAATGGGCTTTCTTCTAGTATTGTTGGCATGATCGCAGAAGTGTTTTATGCTCTTAAATAATACTTTTTAATATATTGCAAATACTCATTAGCACTTTTCTGTATCTCTTCGCCCTTCATATCCGAATTAGCACCGTAAAGTACAAACTCTGGTACATATTCAGCATGAATCTATGCACATAAAGATTTGAATGGTGTTAACATCTGGGTTAATGTATGCTTGTTTTTACCCATACTTGTAAATTCACCTTTTTTTACGCCAGCTGATATAGCTAATCCTAATTTTCGATTATAAAATATTCTTTTACCCTTTGATCCGTAAGCCCATCCATATATAATCACTTCATCGATCCATTTTTTTAATAATGAAGGAGAACTATACCAATATAATGGAAATTGAAAAATAATATTATCATGATTTTCAACTAATTCCTGCTCTCTTTTTACATTTATAATAAAATCAGGATACTCTCTATAAAGATCATGAATGGTAATTTCGTTTGAATAAGACGCTGCTTTTTCTACCCAAACTTTATTGATTCGAGAATTTGGCATATCTGGGTGAGAAACGATCACCAATGTTTTCATTGTTTCATCCTTAACATACTCAACTTTCGCACCAATAAAACAGTGTACGAAAGTTGAGTTACTTAAAAGTATTCTATTCTAAGAAATTCAAATTTGCGTGATTCCTAAGCTATTTATTTACAGCTTAAACTATAGAAGATGAACTAAACAATAACTAATCTTTACATAACTAAGTTATTACCCACGCTTTTTTAAACCTAATCCAGCTATTAAGGCAATGAGTATTGCCCCTGTAGCTGCAAGGAACGCATCTGAGTAGGACATAGCGTCCAATATATATAATGGATTTATCGGCTCAGTAGCATCACGTCGAGCGGATAATAATGCTCCAATCATACCTGCTCCAGTTCCTGCTCCAAGGTACAAAGCACCTTGGAAAATCCCCATTCCGACACCAACCTTGTCTGCATCGAGTGCACTTACTGCGGCGTTATTTGCGGGAGAATTCGTGAATGCAAAAGCAATCCCTACTCCGAGGACCCCCACGGAAACTAACAGAGGTGAAGCACCAGATGCATAGGTGGACAAGAATAAGGTAGACAGCCCCATCAGAGTCATCCCAGTAATTATCAGACGTTTATCCCCAAATCGATCAGAAAGACGGCCAACGAAGGGAGATAAGATTGCAACAGCCACACCACCTGGCAACAATATCATTCCAGCCTGTCCAGAAGAGAGTCCATTCACCTCAACGACTAGTAATGGGACGAACACAAGAACAGCGAAATAAGCAAACATCGAAAAAAATGCAATTATGACCGTATTGACATAATCCTTGTTATTGAACAGGACAGGTGGTACAAATGGATTTTCTGCGGTAACAATTCTCCAAATAAATCCCACCAAAGCTACAACAGAACCAATTAGGCTAGTTAACGATGAGAACGAAGAAAAACCAGAAGTTTCTCCTTGAGTGATGCCAAAAAGGAGTAATCCTACTGTGAGGCCGAGGAATAAACCACCAATGAAATCAAAGTTCTTATTGCTTCCTACGGATTCTGCCGGTTTAATTGTCGGTAACGCGTAGTAGGCACCAATAACAATCATAATGGCTAACAAAAATGTGAACCAAAACAAGGCATTCCACCCTAAATATTGACCAACTACTCCACCAAATATTGGACCAGCAGCAGTTCCAACACCAATACTTCCTGCGATAATTCCCAAAGCTCCCCCACGTTTTCCTTGTGGGAAAACCTTCGAAATTGCAATGACTGATAGAACTGGAATTGCGGACATCCCAGCACCCTGAACCATTCTTCCCAAAACCAACAATGGGAGGTTCGGGGCAATTGCACATAAAAGACTACCACTTGCCAGAATCATAATGGCAAAGATATATAGCTTTCGTAACTCAAAAAAGTCTGAGATTCGACCATAAATCGGAACTCCAATCGCAAGAACAAGTGCAATACCACTAACTATCCAACTCACTTGAGATTTCGAAGCTTCTAAATCTTTGCTTATTAGTGGAAGTACGGGATTGACTAAATCAGCCGTAATTGCACCTACAAGTACAGATAGGGAGAGTACCATCATTAAAAGCCTAGTAGAACCCCTTTTTTCAGATTGAATCATTTCTTTAGATTTACTATCCTTTTTCATTTTATTTCCTCCTAAAATATATTGTGATTTTAGGAGGCTAAATCCACTGCTTTCACCATAAACCTCACCTCATATCTATTTATATTGTAAAACCAAATCAACGAACTCACCATATTTCTACAGCATGATTAAAGATTCGGTTCTCCAAACTAACTGAACTGATCAAACAAAAAAAAGGCACCAGTTTAACAACCGGTGCCTAATCATTCGTATGCATTTTTACAAATGCAATAGATTCATAAATTTTTGCCCATTATATAAAAGGAGGCAAAAAGTTTTCCGGTAGTGTTTCCATTTTTTGTTTTTGTGAAAAAGGACATACTGATCCCGTTGTACCTAAATCCCCTGAAACTTTTACATGCTTTCTAAACTCGACATTAATGAAATCAATTCCCATTACTTTTTGCCTCCTTTCTCATATTGTGATAATAACACAATAATAATTGATGAAAAAGAAATAATCAACCCTACTTTTTTGAAAACCAATTTAAAGCTTTACTACTTTTACTTACATAATAAAGGCAGGTGCAGTATAAACTTTTTTAAATAGGTCTTCTTTAACGAGCAGGTAGCGTCAGTTAAAGTAGATAATTTAAGATCGAAATCATATTATAGATATTCCGAAATTGGGCGTGATTGTTGCAGGTCAAAAGCTTAATTCCTCGATAAAATAAAAAGGAATTAGTTTTTTTATTTGTGGTACATTCTTCTGACCGTAATCAATTGTCATCTAATAATTACATTGTATTTTTTCATTTGATTTAACACGTTAAATATATGTTCTTAAAGTAAAAACATTGATGTTAATGGATTTTTAGTAATTTACTCTTGATAAGATCCGACTCCATCTTTAGAAGATATCAAAACTACGAAAAGACTATTATATTGTTGTGATTTAATGGGAATTGATTTACTAGATCATATCATTATAGGAGATGGAGAATTTATAAGTTTATTTGAAGATGATTATATTACAAAAGAAGATTTAGAAATTATTGAACGTTCATAATCATACAATGTTATAATATATGTAAAATGAAGTCAGGAGTTTTAGTTTTGCAAATTATTACGTTTATATTAGTTATTTTACCTGTATTATTTATAATTACTGTTTTTCAAAATAAAAATAGACGAGCTATTGTTAAAAAGGATTATGGCGTTGTAATGGGATTGAGTATAGTTGGTGTCTTTCTAGGTTCTATTTTAATTGCTATAAATGATAGTAGTACTAATATCAATTTCGGTTTATTTATAGGTGGTATTGGTGCTGGGATTGTGTGGGGATTATTAGTTTCTATTACATTGTTTATTTTAAGTAAATTATTAAATAAGTGATAAAGAATATTCTCACAGAATTAAAAGCCAATTATACGGCCTTAATCGTATAGTTGGCTTTAAAAATTATATAAATTTCACATGAAATACATAACGCCTTGATATACAAAATATATTACTAAAGCGATAATAGCTAATTTTATAGCGAATCTTAATATTCCAACGAAAAATCTAAAAAATATAATTAACAATAATATTGCTATGAAAATATAAATTAACTCCATAATTCTCACCTCTTAATATCATTATAAAGGCTTCAAACATATCTTACATCAGACTACAGCATGATTAAAGAGTTAGGTCCCAAGTCTGATGATAGTTTTAAAACAATTATGTATAATAAATTTGAATGAGAGGTGCCATAAAATTGAGATGGTTATTTAGGTTAATTAGAAATTTATTAGCATTAATAGCAATTATTGTTATTATTATCATTGTATATAGAAATGTACCTGCTTTAAGTGAATTAAATCCTTTCGATCATAGTGATGAAACACCACAAAGTGAACAAGTTGTTCCTGGGAGAGCTAATTCTACTTATACAATAGAAGATACACCTTTGTTAAGAAATGTACCTTTAGGACAAACGAAACAAGCTTTTAGCTGGATTAATAAGAGAGAGTTTATGGCTGTGTCTGATTTAGAAAGAATGGGCTATAATGAAAATTACGTAGCTGGTCAAAGAGGCACTGAATATATACTATATAAATTTGGTGAACCACAAATGTACGTTTATCACACAGAGCAAGATTTGAAAGATGATTTAAATGAAATGAATCAAAATATTGAACTCTTACCTGAAGAAGCATATTAACTTTTTTACTATATCGACAGTCTCGTACTTTATTTAAATGGAACTGTAAGATAAAATAGTAATATCATTGTTATTTAGACATTTGAAAATTAAGAGGTGTTTAGATTGTCGAATTTTTTTAAAAATAATAAATTAGTATTTTTTCTAATTTCCATGGTTTTGTTAATAGTAATAGTAGGGTATTCAATGAGGGCACAATCTGCATCGCTTAGTGAACAATATGCTAGTGATACATCATCATTTGGAGGTAGAATTGTTTCTTATCCTGTGACGATGGTATCGAACTTTTTCACTAATTTAACAACTTCGGAAGATGATGTTAAAAAATTAAAAGAAGAAGCAAAGCGCACTGAACAGATTAAAGCTGATAAAGCTCGTTTGGAAAAAGAAAACAAAGAATTAAAAAAAGAACTTGATATGAAAGACATTTCACAATTTAATCCAATATCTGCTACTGTAATTGCAAGAAGTCCAGATCAATGGATGAACACGATTATTATTGATAAAGGTAAAAAAAGTGGAATGAAAGAAAATATGGCTGTAATCACTAGTGAAGGGTTAGTAGGAAGAATCAAAAAAGCTAACCAATTTTCATCTCAAGTTGAACTGATTTCTACAAGTGTAAAAACGAGTAAGCTTTCTGTGGATATTCAACAAGAAGGCGAAAATGTCTTTGGTATGATTAATCGATATGACGAAGAAAAAGGGCTTCTCGTTATTAGTGATATCGATAATAAATACAAAATTAAAAAAGGATCTAAAGTAGTAACAAATGGTTTAGGCGATCAACTTCCTAAAGGTTTATTGGTAGGAGAAGTTGAGAAAGTCGAAAATGACGAATACGGATTGTCTAAAGTAGCATACATAAAAACTTCAACAAATATTAAAGACCTTAATCATGTCTATGTGGCTAATAGAGATCCTGAGACTATCCCTTCAGCAGACGAAAGTGGTGAGGAATAATGAGATTATATGTTATTCCTCTGATTGGCGTCTTACTATTTTATCTAGATTCTTTATTAACTAGAATATCACCTATTCATCTATTTAATGAAACATTCGTTATCGTTCCACGCCTTACAATCTTATACTTACTAATAATTGCAGTTTATAAAAACCCTAAAGTAGCGATTATCCTAGCAATCGTTACTGGAATATTTACTGACATTTATTATGGCGGCGTATATGGTGTTTACACATTTGGTTATGCATTATTTGTAGTAATGATGGATAAATTATTCAAAGTATTTTATAGAGATATTTTAATGATGGTCATTTTACTCATTATTTCGGTGGTATTATTAGAAATATGGGTTATGGCTTTTTATGGCATATTAGGATTTATTTCAATAGATTTTGCTAATCTTATATTATTCCGATTAATTCCAACAATAATATTTAATTTAATTTGTTTAGTTATTATTTTTCCTTTCGTTTTGAAATTATTAGAAAGAAATACAAATTAATTAAAGAATATTGACAATAGTAACTGTAGATGGTAATCTATTGAAGTTGAGTAGTTTCAAGCTACATACAACCGCTCAATCATAGGTATTAAGTACGAACGTCACCTATGAATGGCGTGACTTAAAAAATTAGGAGGTGCAAGTATGTTTGCTATAATTGAAACTGGCGGAAAGCAAGTTAAAGTAGAAGAAGGTCAAACAATTTGGGTTGAGAAATTAGACGTAAATGAAGGTGATTCATTCACTTTTGACCAAGTATTATTTGTAGGTGGAGATTCAGTTAAAGTTGGATCACCAGTTGTTGAAGGTGCTTCAGTTACTGCTAAAGTTGAAAAACAAGGACGCGGTAAAAAAATCACTGTCTTCAAATACAAAGCTAAGAAAAACTACAAGCGTAAACAAGGTCATCGTCAACCTTACACTAAATTAACTATCGAAAAAATTAACGCGTAAGCAATGATTAAAGTAGATATTAGTTTAAACGATGAAGGGCAAGTTACAGATATTATTATGTCTGGACATGCTGATTCAGGTGAATACGGCAAAGATATAGTCTGCGCTGGCGCATCTGCAGTCGTGTTTGGTACGACTAATGCAATCATCGGTTTAACTGATGAAACACCTGATATAGATTACAGTGACGATGGTGGATATTTTCATATACGTAGTGTAAACTTAGAAAATGAACAAGCGCAAACTTTATTACAAGGCCTAATCATTTCTTTAAAGACTATTGAAGAAGAATACGGGCAATATATTAAACTAAATTACAAGTGAGGTGTAACTCATGTTAAAATTAAACTTACAATTTTTCGCATCGAAAAAAGGGGTTGGTTCTACAAAGAACGGTCGTGACTCTGAATCAAAACGTTTAGGAGCTAAACGTGCTGACGGTCAATTCGTTACAGGTGGTTCTATCCTTTATCGTCAACGTGGAACTAAAGTTTTCGCTGGTGAAAACGTAGGTCGCGGTGGAGACGATACATTATTCGCTAAAATCGACGGCGTTGTTAAATTCGAACGTTTTGGTCGTGACAAAAAGAGAGTATCTGTATATACAGCTGCTGAATAATCACTAAATTGAGACACCAGAATTTTTTCTGGTGTTTCTTTTTTTAATCAAATGATTAAAATGGTATAATAGTATTTATGAATACTTACAATATAGGTGATAAAATGGATGATTTAGATGTGTATTTAAAGTCGAGACACGATTTTGTCAATCAATTTCAACTGTTATACACTTATAAACAGTTGGGTAAAGAAAGTAAAGTTAATTCATTAATAGATGAATTGTATCAAGAACTTAAACAAGAACAATTATTTTTAAATGCACCATGCAGAAAGTTTGTTCAAGAAGTATTTTCACACAAAATCTCATTGTCAGGCTCTAAATGGACATTTGAAATTGAATGTAATAGCGATGAAGATTATCAAAGGAATTTATTCCTATCAGATAACATTTTGTTAAATATTTATCACAAATGGATGAATCATATCGTCAATGAAATTGACGATTTAGATACACATATCGGATTAATTATTGAACAGGAATTTGTTACATTAATAATGTCAGCTAAAGGTATTACGATAAACGAAAATGAAATTAAACAAATTTTTTCAAACTATAATATAGAAATTATTTCGTATAATCAAGAAATATGTGAATTAGAATTTTTTATTAATATTAATGAACTAGAGGTGTAAACATGTTTATAGATCAGGTCAAGATATCTTTGAAAGCTGGTGATGGCGGTAACGGTTTAGTTGCTTTTCGTCGTGAAAAGTATGTTCCGTTTGGTGGTCCGGCCGGAGGAGATGGAGGCAAAGGTGCCTCAGTAGTATTTGAAGTAGATGAAGGATTACGTACTTTATTAGATTTTAAATTCCAAAGAAAATTTAAAGCTGATAAAGGTGAAAATGGACAAAGCAGTAACATGCATGGTAGAGGATCAGGTGATTTAGTATTAAAAGTTCCACCTGGCACAATTATAAAAAAAGTAGAAAATGAAGAAGTGCTAGCCGATTTAGTAGAGCATGGACAACGTGCTACAGTAGCAAAAGGTGGCCGTGGTGGTCGAGGCAATTCAAGGTTTGCATCACCGAGTAACCCAGCACCAGACTTTTGTGAAAATGGTGAGCCTGGAGAAGAAATTGAAGTTATTCTAGAATTGAAATTAATGGCTGATGTAGGTTTAGTAGGTTACCCAAGCGTAGGAAAATCGACACTCCTATCAATTGTATCTAAAGCTAAACCTAAAATAGGTGCTTATCATTTCACAACTATTAAGCCTAATTTAGGTGTTGTACAAACTAAAGATGGCAGAGGATTTGTAATGGCAGATTTACCTGGTTTAATTGAAGGAGCCTCAGAAGGTGTAGGTCTAGGTCATCAATTTTTACGTCATGTTGAACGTACGAGAGTGATAGTTCACATTATTGATATGAGTGGAATGGAAGGCAGAGACCCTTATGAAGATTATGTTACAATTAATCAAGAGTTGAAATCTTACAATGAAAACTTATCAAGAAGACCGCAGATAGTTGTTGCAAATAAGATGGACTTACCAGATTCAGAAGCACAATTAGAGATGTTTAAAGAACAGCTTGAGGAAGATGTAAAAATTGTTCCTATTAGTACAGTTACACGCGAAAATGTTGATCAATTATTATATCAAATCGCTGACTTACTCGATGAAACTGAAGGTGTAGATTTCGATAGTATAGAAGAAGAAACAGGTATTCATAGAGTTGTCTATAAACATGAAAAATCAAGAGACCATTTTGTTATTTCTCGTGATGACGATGGAGCTTATGTTGTTACAGGTGATTCAATTGAAAGATTATTCATGATGACTGACTTCAATCGTGATGCAGCTGTTAGACGTTTTGCTAGACAGATGAGATCAATGGGTATCGATGATGCCTTGAGAGAAAAAGGCGCTTCTAATGGTGATATTGTAAGAATATTAGGTGGAGAATTTGAATTTGTCGAATAGGGCGTGTTCTAATTGAAAAAATCAAATGAATCAACAAAGAAGTTTTATTTAATTAGGGAAGATGTATTGCCAGAATCTGTTCAAAAAACTATAAAAGTAAAAAATGCGCTCATGAAAAATAACAATTTGACTATTTATGATGCAGTGAAAGAGTTTAATCTTTCTAGAAGTGCATTTTATAAATATAAGGATACGATTTTCCCTATAGATAGATTAGAGGAACAAACACGAAATTTAACTTTAATTTTGTATGTTCAAGATGAAGTAGGTATGCTTGCTTTTGTATTAAATAAAATTGCTGAATTAAAAGGATCTGTTTTAACGATTCATCAAAGTTTACCTATGAAAGACAGAGCTACTATAACGATTTCATTAAATGCCTCTAATATAGAATTATCTCTAGAAGAATTGATGGATGCTATTAAAGAAAGTCCACACGTAGATGAAGTTGAAGTTATTGGAATGAGCATGTAAAGGGAGTTATCTAATGTATGCATATATAAAAGGTAAAATTTCTCAATTATATCCAACACATATAGTAGTTGAAAATAACGGTATAGGTTATGAAATACAAACACCAAATTCATATCGTTTTCAATCTCAATTAGAAGAAGAGGCGCAAGTCTTTACACAACTAATTGTACGTGAAGACGCGCATCTATTATATGGTTTTATAGATTTAGAAGAGAAAGACATGTTTTTAAATCTTATTAAAGTTACCGGTATTGGTCCTAAATCTGCACTAGCAATATTAGCAGCCAGTACACCGAATGAAGTTAAAATTGCTATTGAGAATGAAAATGAAGCATATTTAACAAAATTCCCTGGTATAGGAAAGAAAACAGCTAGACAAATTATATTAGATTTAAAAGGTAAATTAACTATTACCGAAGAATCAGAGCTCTTTGCTCAAGCTGACGAAAGTAAAAATGATGTATTAGAAGAAGCGGTATTAGCGTTAGAAGCATTAGGTTATTCTAAACGTGAAATTACTAAGGTTAAAAAATCTTTAGAAAAAGAAACATTCGATACTGTAGATGCATGTGTTAAAAGGGCTTTAGCACTACTTATTCAATAAATGAGGTGATTTTTTGGATGATCGTGTAGTTGATGAACATGAACTTGAAGAAGATTTGCAAAATGAATTATCATTAAGACCGGACACATTGAATCAGTATATAGGTCAACATAATATTAAATCTAATTTAGATATTTTTATTAAAGCTGCGAAATTAAGAGAAGAACCTCTTGATCATTGTTTGTTATATGGACCTCCAGGTTTAGGTAAAACGACTCTTGCTAACATCATTTCTAATGAGATGGACGTTAATTTACGTACAGCTAGTGGACCCTCTATAGAAAGACCAGGAGATTTAGCTGCGATTTTATCAGCTTTACAACCCGGTGATGTACTATTTATAGATGAAATACATCGTTTGAGTCGTGTAGTAGAAGAAGTTTTATACCCAGCTATGGAAGACTTTTTCTTAGACATAGTAGTTGGTAAAGGTGAAGAAGCAAGAAGTATTAGAATTGATTTACCGCCATTTACATTAGTGGGTGCTACGACTAGAGTAGGAAGTCTATCAGCTCCTTTAAGAGATCGATTTGGCGTTCATTTACGTTTAGAATATTATGATGATGGAAGTTTAAAAGAAATCATTAAACGTACTGCTGAAGTCTTTAATGTTGAAATAGATGACCAAAGTACAAATGAGTTATCAAAACGAAGCAGAGGGACACCAAGAATTGCTAACCGATTGTTAAGAAGAGTGAGAGATTTTGCTCAAGTTGAAGGTGACGATTCAATAACAATTGGTACAACTAAACATGCATTAGATTTATTACAAGTTGATAAAGAAGGGTTAGACCATATTGACTATAAAATTATGCACTGTATATTGAATAATTATAAAGGTGGACCAGTTGGCCTAGATGCAATTGCTGCTACCATTGGGGAAGAACGTATTACATTAGAAGATGTGTACGAACCATATCTCATTCAAAAAGGCTTTATAGAACGAACGCCTCGTGGTAGAAAAGCAACTGCAGTGAGTTATGACCATTTTGAGATAAAGAAATAATATTAGAATGAGGAAAGAGGCAAAGCCTGTGAATATTGAAGATTTTGATTTTGATTTACCTGAGTCTTTGATCGCTCAAACACCGTTGCTTAATAGAGAAAGTAGTCGACTACTAAAATGCGATAAAGTTACAGGTGAATTAGAAGATTTAACATTTAAAGATGTTATACATCAGTTATCACCGGGAGATTGTTTAGTACTAAATGATACAAAAGTCATGCCTGCTAGATTATTTGGAATTAAAGAAGAAACTGGTGCGAAAGTTGAAATGTTAATGCTAACACAACAAGAGAATGACGAATGGGAAGTACTTATCAAACCTGCAAAACGTATAAAGATAAATCAAAGTGTATCTTTTGGGGAAGGTAAAATAATTGCTACTTGTGTTAAAGAGTTAGACCAAGGTGGTAGAATTATGAAACTTTCGTATGAAGGCATTTTACAAGAACGTTTGGATGAACTTGGTGAAATGCCATTACCTCCTTACATTAAAGAAAGACTAGATGATCAAGACCGATATCAAACTGTTTATGCTAAAGCTGTTGGATCAGCTGCAGCACCAACTGCAGGACTACATTTCACTAAAAATCTATTACAAGAAATTAGAGATAGAGGTGTACATGTTGCATTTATAACTTTACACGTAGGATTAGGTACATTCAGACCGGTAAGTGTAGATAATATCGACGAACATGAAATGCATTCAGAGTATTATCAAATGTCTGAAGATACTGCTGAATTATTAAATAAAGTTAAAGCCGATGGTAAAAAAATTATTTCAGTTGGTACTACTTCAACAAGAACGTTAGAAACAATACGAAGTAGGAATGATAAATTCATAGCCGAAAGTGGCTGGACAGATATCTTTATATATCCTGGGTATGAATTTAAAGCGATTGATGGCTTAATTACAAATTTCCATTTACCAAAATCTACTTTAATCATGTTAGTTTCAGCGCTGTCATCGCGCGAAAATATTTTAAATGCTTATCGTCATGCTGTTGAATCTGAATATAGATTCTTTAGTTTTGGGGATGCAATGATTATTATATAGTGAAGGAGAAAAAGACATGCCTGCAGTAACATATGAGCATATTAAAACTTGTAAACAGTCTGGTGCAAGATTGGGAATCGTTCATACACCACATGGTTCATTTGAGACACCAATGTTCATGCCAGTTGGTACAAAAGCAACTGTAAAAACGATGAGTCCTGAAGAACTTAAACAAATGGAAGCGAAAATCATTTTAAGCAATACCTATCATTTGTGGTTACAACCTGGAAGTGATATCATTTCTAAGGTGGGTGGATTACATAAGTTTATGAATTGGGATGGACCAATATTAACTGATTCAGGAGGCTTTCAAGTATTCAGTTTAAGTGATATGAGAAAGATTGAAGAAGAAGGTGTGCATTTTAGACATCATTTAAATGGTTCTAAATTGTTTTTAAGTCCAGAAAAGGCAACGCATATTCAAAACGATCTTGGTTCAGACATTATGATGGCGTTTGATGAGTGTCCTCCTATGCCATCTGAGTATGATTATGTAAAGAAATCAATTGAAAGAACGTCTAGATGGGCTGAGAGATGTCTTGAAGCTCATAAACGTCCTGAAGATCAAGCTCTATTTGGTATAATCCAAGGTGGGGAATACAACGATCTTAGAGAGCAGAGTGCTAAAGATTTAGTTTCACTTGATTTTCCTGGTTATGCGATTGGCGGTTTATCAGTTGGAGAACCGAAACCTGTTATGTACAGAATGGTTGAACATACGACACCGTTAATGCCATTTAATAAACCAAGATATTTAATGGGCGTTGGCTCACCTGATGCATTAATCGAATGCTCAATTAGAGGTATCGATATGTTTGATTGTGTTTTACCAACACGTATAGCTAGAAATGGTACATGTATGACTTCACAAGGTAGAGTAGTGATAAAAAATGCGAAATATCAAACAGATTTATCACCATTAGATCCTGAATGTGATTGTTACACATGTAGAAACTATACTAAAGCTTATTTGCGTCATCTGATTAAAGCAGATGAAACATTTGGAATTCGTCTTACTACATATCATAATTTGTATTTCTTATTAAAATTGATGGAGAATGTTCGCCAAGCAATAAGAGAAGATCGATTACTTGATTTCAAAGATGAATTTTTCGAACAATATGGACTAAATGTAGATAACCCCAAAAACTTTTAAAGGAGTATGATTATGGAAGTATTAGTACAATTATTACCAATTATTTTGATATTTGCACTTGTTTGGTTCTTAATGATTAGACCACAACAAAAAAGAGCAAAAGAGCATCGCGAATTATTAAACCGCTTAGAAGTAGGTCAAAAAGTTACTTCAATTGGTGGAATTAAAGGTACAGTTAGAGCAGTTGACGAATCAATCGTTGTTGTTACTGTAAATGACAAAGGCCAAGAAATTACTTTTGAAAAACCTGCTATCAAACAAGTAGACCCTTCATAAAAAAGTTTACATTTTGATGGAATTAGTTTAATATATTTAACGTTAAAGACATGGTTATCCATGTCTTTTTTTGATACATGTACGTTATGACTATTCAAAAACTGGTAATGTATGCTATAACATATATAGTGAACTAAAAAAAGTAAGAGGTGTTATCGTGAAAAAGCGTAGTAGAATTATAGCCTTTTTACTTCTCTCGGTGTTGATTTTTACTTTAATAGGATCAACCGGTAAAAATATAACGAAGAATGTAAATTTAGGTCTAGACTTACAAGGTGGATTTGAAGTTCTTTATCAAGTCAATCCTTTAGATAAAGGTGACAAAATAGATAAAGACGCTGTTAAATCGACCGCCAAAACTTTGGAATCACGTGTTAACGTATTGGGTGTTTCTGAACCGAAGATTCAAGTTGAGGAAGGCAATAGAATAAGAGTACAATTAGCGGGTATTAAAGATCAAAACGAGGCTCGTGAAGTACTTTCGACTCAAGCTAACTTAACAATTAGAGATGCTAAAGATAATGTACTATTATCAGGTAAAGATTTAGTACAAGGTGGCGCTAAACAAGGTTTTAAAGATAATACAAACGAAGTAGCAGTTACACTTAAATTAAAAGATGCAGAAAAATTTAAAGAAGTAACTGAAAAAGTATCTAAAATGAATCCAAACCTAATGGTTATTTGGATGGATTACGAAAATGGAGATAGCTACGAAAAAGAAGCTAAGAAAGAACAAGAAGGCAAAGAGCCTAAGTATATTTCTGCAGCGACAGTTAGTCAGCCTATCAATTCTGAAAATGTAGAAATATCAGGCGGATTTAAAGGTGAAGAAGGCGTTAAAGAAGCAAAACAAATCGCTGACTTATTAAATTCAGGTTCTTTACCAGTTAAATTAGATGAAGTTTATTCTACTTCAGTAGGTGCTCAGTTTGGTCAAGATGCTTTAGATGAAACGATTTTTGCCTCTACAATTGGTGTAGGTATCGTATTTTTATTCATGTTAATCTACTATAGATTACCTGGTGTTGTTGCTGTTGTTACATTAAGCGCTTATGTTTATTTAACATTATTAGCATTCAACTTTATTTCAGGTGTTCTTACTTTACCTGGTCTAGCTGCTCTGGTGTTAGGTGTAGGTATGGCTGTAGACGCGAATATTATTATGTATGAACGGATAAAAGATGAGTTAAGAATCGGAAGGACATTGAAACAAGCCTTCAAAAAAGGTTCGGGTTCATCATTTGTTACAATACTAGATGCTAACTTAACGACAATATTAGCTGCATTAGTATTATTTGTATTTGGTGAAAGTTCCGTTAAAGGTTTCGCAACAATGTTATTACTATCTATTCTGATGAGTTTTGTAGCATCAGTATTCTTAACAAGATTACTGTTATCAATCTTGATTAACTCAAATTACTTTAACAAAAAGTATACTTGGTTCGGCATATCTAAAAAATCAAGACATGATATTAGCGAAAAATTAGATGTGCATGATTTAAGCACACCTTATGATAAAGTTAATTTTGTTAAACTTGCAAAACCGCTCTTAACATTTAGTATCATAACTATTATTGTTGGTGCGATTATAATATCTATATTTAAATTAAATCTCGGTATCGACTTCACAAGTGGTACAAGAGTTGATTTACAATCTGATAATGCAATAAAAACTGAACAAGTATCTAAACAATTTAAAGATATGGGATTAGAACCTTCTCAAGTTACGACAAGTGGTTCGGGTAATAAAATGGCTACTGTACAGTTTAAAGATGCTTTAGATAAATCGGAGATAAAAAAAGTTAAATCTGATTTTAAAGATACTTTAGGTCATGACCCTAATGTTAGTACAGTATCTCCTGTAGTTGGCCAAGAGCTCGCAGTAAACGCATTGAAAGCTTTAGGCATTGCAGCGCTTGGTATCGTCATTTATGTTACATTTAGATTCGAATGGCGAATGGGAACTACTGCAGTATTAGCACTTCTACACGATGTGTTCATGATTGTAACAGTGTTTAGCTTATTTAGATTAGAAGTAGATATTACATTTATTGCTGCTGTATTAACGATAATCGGTTATTCCATAAACGATACAATCGTTACATTTGATAGGGTTCGTGAAAACTTACGTAAAATCAAAGTTATAAAAGACCCAGAAACAATTGATATGATTGTAAATTCATCTATTAGACAAACGATGACGAGATCAATTAATACAGTGTTAACCGTTGTAATAGTTGTAATTGGACTATTAATCTTTGGATCATCAAGTATATTCAACTTCTCATTAGCATTACTTATAGGACTGATTTCAGGTGTGTTCTCATCTGTGTTCGTGGCAGTTCCGCTATGGGGCATGTTGAAAAAGAAACAACTTAAAAATTCTGATGACGGCAAATTAGTTGTCTACGAAGAGAAAAAATCAAACGACGAAAAAATACTCGTTTAAAATTCATGAGCACTTATCAAAGCTACACTTTATGTGTCTGCTTTGATAAGTGCTTTTTTATGCAGTTGAAGTTTATCAATTCTATGCAAAAAATATTTATTTTGATATGCTTAATTTGTTTAGTAGAGAATCATTAATTTTTCATGTATAATGTTTTGAGTAGAAATGAGGAGATTTGTTATGACTAAAGCACGTTATCAATGGTCTATACCTAGACAAACTATAGAAATAGACAAGCAGATAATTAAAAAATTTAATATTTCCCCGCTATTAGAAAAAGCATTAGTTTCTAAAGGTTATACAACACAAACTGATATCGAACATTTACTTTCTAAAGAAGAACTTTTTCATGATCCTATGTTGTTAAGTGATATGGAGAAAGCTGTTTCAAGAATACATAAAGCTATAGAAAATAGTGAGAAAATATTAGTATATGGTGATTATGATGCTGATGGTGTGACATCAACAACAATTCTCGTAAAAACATTAGAATCACTTGGAGCTCAAGTCGGTTGGTATATTCCGAATAGATTTACAGAAGGATATGGTCCAAGTGAAGGGGCATTTCGAAATGCTCATGATGAAGACGTTACTTTAATCATTACAGTAGACAATGGTGTTCAAGGACATCATGAAATAGATATTGCTAATGAATTAGGGATAGACGTTATCGTAACAGATCATCACGAATTTGGTATTACAAAACCCAATGCATATGCTATCGTCCATCCTATGCACCCTGACTTCGACTATCCATTTGAATATTTAGCAGGTGTAGGGGTTTCTTATAAATTATGTAAAGCACTTAAGGCGGACTTGCCCGATTATTTTCTTGGACTTGTAGCAATCGGTACTATTGCAGATTTAGTGAGTTTAACTGATGAGAATAGATATATGGTCAAGAGAGGTTTAAACATTTTAAATGAAAAACCTTCCCCAGGTATTAAAGCACTATTAGAAGTCGCAGATTACACTGATGAAGTCAGTGAACAAACTGTAGGATTTATAATTGGCCCAAGATTAAATGCGGTTGGTCGTCTGGATGATGCTAGATTAGCATGTGAATTATTGATGTGTGAAGACAGCGATGAAGCGACATTTCTTGCTGAAGAAGTGGATCATTTTAATACGGAAAGAAAAGCAATAGTTGAAACTATTACAGAAGAAGCTCTTGTGCTCGCTCAAGAACAAATTGACACCAACGCACAATTTTTAGTTTTAGCAAAAGAAGATTGGAACGAGGGTGTTCTCGGAATAGTAGCATCAAGAATTGTTGAACAATATCATTTACCAACTATCGTGTTAAATGTGGATATAGAGCAAAATCATGCTAAAGGATCAGCTAGAAGTATTGAACAAGTATCTATGTTTGAATTTCTTCAAAATAACTCTGAACTTATACAAAAGTTTGGTGGTCATCATATGGCAGCAGGTATGACGTTAGATATTGATGCTATAGAATCATTAAAAAAAGCTTTAAATGATGAAATGTATAAGTTAACAGAAGGTAAACCACTATTACCGCAATTAACTGTGGATTCAGAAATTCAAGTATCTGACATTTCAGTTGAAAATATTTTTGACTTAGAGAGATTACGACCTTTTGGAACTGATATTTCTGCACCATTATTTGCAGTGAAAAATGTGCAGGTTAATTCGGTGAAAGGTATTGGACAAAGTGAAAAACATTTAAAACTTACATTAACCGACAAAAATATTGCAGCACTTCATTGGAATTTCGGACATCTTCAACACGACATAACAAATGAAACAACTATTAATATAGCAGGCAGCTTAAATGTAAACGAATGGAATGGACACCAATCTCCACAAATAATCGTAAAAGATTTAGAGTTAGGTAATGAACATACAGTATTCGATTACAGAAGTAAAAATAAACAAGACTTATTGAAAATTAATCAAAAAGACGCTTTGTTTGTAGTTAATTCAACAGAAGAAAAACTAAATGATAGATATGTGTTCTATGGAGAAGGATATGAAAGAAATGTTGAAGCGTGTGTGCTTAGAGATTTACCAAAAGATTTAGATGATTTAAAAACAACTTTAAATCAAGTTAATGCAGATAAATATTATTTAGTTTTTAAAGGTCAATCTAATTCATACTTTGAAGGTTTACCTAATGAACAAAAATTTAAAGAAACATATAAAGCATTACTCAGTAAAGCAGAAACAAATATTCAAACTGAAGGTATGCAACTTTGTCAATTTTTGAAAATTAAACCTGATCAATTAAAATTCATATTAAATTGCTTTTATGAATTAGACTTTATTACAATAAATGATGGTATAATAAAAGTGAATAAAGAAGCGGAAAAGAATAGCATTCAAAGTGCGCCGTTGTATCAAGAGAAGAAAAGACAAATAGAAATTGAAAAGACATTGTTATATAATGATAGTCAATCTTTAATCAAATGGATTCAGTCATTGATAGGCAACGTTGAGGAGGAAGTTTAATGGATTTAAAACAATATGTTTCAGAAGTACAAGATTGGCCAAAAGAAGGGGTTAATTTTAAAGATATTACAACAATTATGGACAATGGGGAAGCATATAAATATGCAACTGACCAAATTGTAAGTTATGCTAAAAACAAACAAGTAGATGTAGTAGTTGGACCTGAAGCAAGAGGATTCATTATAGGGTGCCCTGTGTCTTATGCTATGGGAATTGGTTTTGCACCTGTTCGTAAAGAAGGTAAATTACCTCGTGAAGTTATTCGTTATGAATATGATTTAGAATATGGCTCTAACGTTTTAACAATGCATAGAGACGCAATTAAACCTGGTCAACGTGTGCTTATTACTGATGATTTATTAGCAACAGGCGGTACAATAGAAGCTGCTATCCATTTGGTGGAATCACTAGGTGGTATTGTAGTAGGTATTGCTTTCTTAATAGAATTGAAATATTTACACGGAATAGATAAACTAAAAGGATACGATGTTGTATCTTTAATTTCATATGATGAATAGTATGTAAATACTAAAATAAAATAGTCACTTTTGTGACTATTTTATTTTTAGATTAAATATAATAATTATATGTGGCATATTACTTATATTAATTGCTATAATAGTAATATTAAAGAGAAATTTGTGATGAGGTGGTGTCCCTATGAATAAAGAATATCCTTATAGTGCTGATGATGTTTTATATAAAGCTAAAAGCTACTTATCCGAAGAAGCTTACAAATTAGTTGAAAAAAGTTACGATTTAGCTTTTAAAGCACATCAAGGCCAAATTAGAAAAAATAATTTACCTTATATTATGCATCCAATACAAGTTGCAGGTATTTTGACTGAAATGAAGTTAGATGGCCCAACAATTGTTGCTGGATTTTTACATGATGTAATTGAGGATACACCTTATACTTACGATGATTTGGTTGAAATGTTTAATGAAGAAGTTGCAATTATAGTAGATGGTGTGACAAAACTTAAAAAAGTAAAATATAAATCAAAAGAAACGCAACAAGCTGAAAACCATCGTAAACTATTTATAGCAATCGCTAAGGACGTAAGAGTTATACTTGTGAAATTAGCAGATAGGCTTCATAACGTCAGAACTTTAAAAGCCATGCCAAAAGAAAAACAAAAAAGAATAGCAAAAGAAACATTAGAAATATACGCACCTTTAGCTCATAGATTAGGTATTAATACGATTAAATGGGAACTGGAGGATATTTCTTTAAGATATATAGATAGCGTTCAATATTTCAGAATAGTTAATCTTATGAAGAAAAAAAGAAGTGAACGTGAAACATATATTGCTAATGCTGTTAAAGATATTGAATCAGAAATGGAAGTTATGGATATTTCTGGCGACATAAGCGGACGACCTAAACATATATATAGCATCTATAGAAAAATGGTTAAACAGAAAAAGCAATTTGAACAAATATTTGATTTATTAGCTATTAGAGTCATAGTGCCATCTATTAAAGATTGTTATGCTGTATTGGGCTTAGTGCACACACTTTGGAAACCTATGCCTGGCAGATTTAAAGACTATATAGCTATGCCAAAACAAAATATGTATCAATCATTGCATACAACGGTAGTTGGACCAAATGGCGATCCTTTAGAAATTCAAATCAGAACTTATGAGATGCATGAAATAGCTGAACACGGTGTTGCTGCTCATTGGGCTTATAAAGAAGGTAAAAACTTAAGCAATAAATCTGAAGAATATTTACAAAAAATGAGTTGGTTACAAGAGATAGCTGAAACAGATAACACATCTCCAGACGCTGAAGAATTTATGGAATCATTAAAATATGATTTACAAAGTGATAAAGTTTACGTCTTTACGCCAGAAAGTGATGTTGTAGAACTTCCTTATGGTGCTGTACCAATAGACTTTGCTTACTCTGTCCACAGTGAAGTGGGGAATAAGATGATAGGAGCAAAAGTAAACGGTAAAATCGTGCCGATTGATTATAAATTATCTACTGGAGATATAGTTGAAATTAGAACGAGTAAACATTCATATGGACCGAGTCGAGATTGGTTGAAAATTGTGCGTTCTTCAAGTGCTAAAAGCAAAATTCGCAGTTTCTTTAAGAAACAAGATAGATCTGCAAACATTGAAAAAGGCAAGTTTATGATTGAAGCTGAAATTAAAGAACAAGGTTTCAACGTAGATGAAGTATTAACTTCTGAGAATATCAAAAATGTAAATGAGAAATATAATTTTTCGAACGAAGATGATTTATATGCAGCAGTAGGATTTGGAGGCATCACCGCGTTACAAGCTGTTAATAGATTATCTGAAAAAATTAGAATAGAACGTAAAAAACAGTCATTAAACCAAGTTCAAGAAGTCAGTAAGTCTATGCCGATTAAAAATGATATACGTACTGAAACAGGTGTCTATGTAGAAGGCTTGGACAATATGCTAATCAAATTATCGAAGTGCTGTAACCCTATCCCTGGTGATGATATCATCGGTTACATTACAAAAGGACACGGGGTAAAAGTACATAGAAAAGATTGCCCTAATATTATTAATGAAACCGAAAGATTAATCGATGTAGAATGGGTTAAAAATACAAATGAACAAAAAAGTTACCAAGTTGATCTGGAAATTACAGGATACGATCGAAATGGCTTGTTAAATGAAGTCTTGCAAGTTGTAAATTCAATTAAAGTACAATTAGTAAAAGTTTCAGGTAAAGCTGATATAGATAAAAATGCTGTTATAAACATAAGTGTTATGGTTAAAAACGTTAATGACGTTTATCGAATTGTTGATAAAATAAAACAATTAGGCGATATCTATACAGTTACCCGTGTATGGAATTAAGAGGTGATATTTTGAAAGTTGTTTTACAAAAAGTAAGTCAAGCTAAAGTGACATCTGAAAATATTCAAAATGAAATTAAACAAGGTTTTTTATTGCTAGTAGGAGTTGGTGAAGAGTCAACGTATAAAGATGCTGACGCCATTGCTAAAAAAATCGCCAAAACTCGAATTTTTGAAGATGACCAAGGTAAAATGAATTTAGATATACATCAAGTTGATGGGGAAATACTATCTATTTCACAATTCACAATATATGCTTCAGTAAAAAAAGGAAATAGACCTGGGTTTACGAATGCTAAAGAACCAACCGAAGCTAACAATATATATAGATATTTTAATGAACAATTAGCTTCTTATGGTATACCTGTCAAAAGTGGTGAATTTGGTGCACATATGGATATATCACTTGTTAATGATGGTCCAATAACGATTATTTTCGAAAGCAAGGATGGTATTATTCAATGAACCGAATAAGCTTATGGTTTAAAAAAAAGAAACTAAAGCCAATACCGATTATTATCGTGGGATTAATATTATTAGCATTAATTATTATTATTATTAATCTCTTAACACAAGAAGATGAAGAACCTAAGTCACTTTCTATGATAGAAGATGGTGAACTGAGAACCGGTCCAGCTGCATTTTATCCAATTATATTTGATGTTAAAGATGGAGATAAGTTTGAAATCATAGATAGAGAAGGTAAATGGTTTGAAGTCATTAATAGTGACAATGAAAAGGGTTGGATTGCTGGTTGGCATACAAATTTAGATATTAAAGAAGATGTGGATCCAGTCCAAAAACCATTAAAGGGTAAAACCATTGTACTTGATCCAGGGCACGGTGGAAGTGATCAAGGCGCGGCAAGCTCCAAACACAAAGACGTAACAGAAAAAGTAATGACGTTAAAAACTGCTAAAGAATTGGAAAAAATGTTAAAAGATGAAGGTGCTAAAGTAAAATTAACACGTTCAAAAGATGAGTACGTTAAATTAAAAGATAGACAAGCTGATGGAGATGTATTCATAAGCATACATAATGACGCACTTGAATCTTCTAATCCACATGGTTTAACAGTTTATTATCATCATGAAAGTCATAAAGATTTCGCAAAAACTTTACACACTTCAATCAATCAAAAGTCTATCTTGTCTGATAGAGGGGTAAGAAATGAAAACTTCCAAGTTATTAGACAAGCTAAGTCACCTGCTGTATTATTAGAACTTGGATATATAAGCAACCCAACTGATGAAAACTTAATCGTTGATCGCAAATACAGACACATAGTTGAAACTGGTATTGTAGATGGTTTGAAAGTTTACTTTTCAAATTAAATGTTGACTGAAATTAAGTATGGGGTTACTATTAATATAAATTACTAAATATAAACTTACCGTTTATTCTTGAATAGTATACACTTTAGGCTGAACACAGAGATTATAACATGTGCTGAAAGTTATAAAGATGCCACGTATACTTTTGAACACAAGAAGAGGGAATCTTATGAAAGTAAGATCGATTGACATCCGTTACAATGTTGTTAAGTGAGTATTCTTTTTTAGAGAATACTAATTAGGGTGGCAACACGGAATCTTCGTCCCTTGTATGTTTATTAAGCATACAAGGGACTTTTTTAATTTTAAGGAGGAAATTAAATGATAAATATACCACGTGGCACACAAGATATTTTGCCGAAAGATAGTTATAAATGGCAGTATATTGAAAATAAATTACACGAACTGATGAAAATTTATAATTATAAAGAAATTAGAACACCTATATTTGAAAGCACGGATTTATTTAGTAGAGGTGTTGGAGATTCAACTGATGTCGTACAGAAAGAAATGTACACATTTAAAGATAAAGGTGATAGAAGTCTCACATTGAGACCTGAGGGTACTGCTAGTGTAGTGAGAAGTTTCATAGAAAATAAAATGCAAGGTAATGCGAATCAGCCTGTAAAATTATATTATACTGGTCCTATGTTTAGATACGAAAGAAAACAAAAAGGACGTTATCGTCAATTCGTTCAATTTGGAGTAGAAGCAATTGGATCAGAAAATCCTGCAATCGATGTTGAAATTATTGCAATGCTTGTACACATTTATCAGTCATTCGGTTTGAAAAACTTAAAACTAGTTATTAACAGTATTGGTGATGCTGAATCAAGAGCAGATTATTCTAAAGCATTACAAGAACATTTTGAGCCAGTCATTGATACATTTTGTCAAGATTGTCAAAACAGACTTTATACAAATCCAATGCGCATTCTAGATTGTAAAGTTGATCGAGATAAAGAAGCTGTAAAAAATGCGCCGAAAATTACTGAATACTTGAATGATTATTCAAAAAGTTATTTCGAAGAAGTTAAAACACTATTAGATGAAATTGGTATTGAATATGAAATTGATAGCAATTTAGTACGTGGTTTAGATTATTATACGCACACTGCATTTGAAGTAATGAGCAATGCAGAAGGATTCGGAGCTATTACAACTCTATGTGGCGGTGGACGTTATAATGGATTATTAGAATTATTAGATGGTCCAAAAGAAACAGGTATAGGATTTGCTTTAAGTATTGAAAGACTATTGCTCGCTCTAGAGGCGGAAGGCATTGAAATAGAACAAGAAGACTCTATAGATTTATTTATCGCTACTATGGGAGAACAAGCTGATCATTATTCAGTAGAATTACTTAATAAACTAAGATTAGCAGGTATTAGTTGTGACAAAGATTACTTAAGTAGAAAATTAAAAGGCCAAATGAAACAAGCTGACAGATTAAATGCAACTTATACAATTGTTATTGGTGAAGATGAATTACAAAAAGAGCAAGTAGAAGTTAAAAATATGAAAACTGGCGAAAGTGAACCAGTAGCATTTTCAGAATTAGAGAATTATTTAAAGGTGGAATCATAATGGATAAAAGAACAACTTATTGTGGAAGTGTAACAGAAGAATATATTGGACAGACAGTAACTTTAAACGGATGGGTACAAAAAAGACGTGACCTTGGCGGACTTATTTTTATAGATTTACGTGATCGTGAAGGCGTAGTACAAATTGTTTTTAACCCAGATTTTTCAGAAGAAGCTTTAAAAATTGCTGATAAAGTTCGTTCTGAATATGTTATACAAGTTAAAGGTCAAGTAACTAAAAGAGATGAAAAATCAGTTAATGATAAAATTAAAACTGGTAAAGTAGAAGTGCAAGTTTCAAGTATAGAAATATTAAATGAATCTGAAACACCACCGTTCTCAATTACAGATGTAAATGATATAGATGAAAATGTTCGTCTTAAATATAGATATATAGATTTACGTAGAGAAAGTTTAGCTCAAACATTTAAAATGAGACATCAAATTACACGCTCTGTTAGAAACTACTTAGATGAAGGAGATTTCTTTGAGGTTGAAACACCTGTTTTAACGAAATCAACACCAGAAGGGGCTAGAGACTACTTAGTTCCATCACGTGTCCATGATGGTGAATTTTATGCATTACCTCAATCACCACAAATTTTTAAACAGTTATTAATGATAGGCGGTTTTGATAAGTATTATCAAATCGTTAAATGTTTCAGAGATGAAGATTTAAGAGCTGATAGACAGCCTGAGTTTACTCAAATAGATATCGAAATGAGTTTCGTTGATCAAGAAGATGTTATGACAATGAACGAAGGTTTAATGAAACGTATTATGAAAGACGTTAAAGGAATCGATATTACGACACCATTCCCTCGTATGACTTACGCTGAAGCAATGGAGAGATATGGTATTGATAAACCAGATACACGTTTCGGTATGGAATTAATAAATTTATCACAATTAGCTTCACAAATGGAATTCAAAGTATTTAAAGGTGCTGTTGAAAACGGTGGGGAAGTTAAAGCGATAGTTGTTGAAAATGGAGCAGACGACTATTCAAGAAAAGATATTGATCAATTACAATCATTTGCAAGTATATACGGAGCTAAAGGTTTAGCTTGGGTTAAAGTAACTGATGAAGGATTAAACGGTCCAATTAGCAAATTCTTTAATGAATCACACACAGAAGAATTATTAAAGGAAACAGAAGCAAAATCTGGTGATTTAATTCTATTTGTTGCAGATAAAAAAGATGTTGTTGCAGCTAGTTTAGCTCAATTAAGAAATAAACTTGGTAAAGAACGTGGCTTAATAGATCCTAATCAATATAACTTCTTATGGGTTACAGATTGGCCATTATTTGAATATGATGAAGATACTAACCGTTATGTTGCTGCCCATCATCCATTCACTGCTCCTAAAAAAGAACACGAAGATATGTTAGAAACAGATCCTACAAATGTTGAAGCAAATGCTTATGACATTGTATTAAATGGATTTGAATTAGGTGGGGGTTCAATCAGAATCCACAAATCTGACTTACAAGAAAAAATGTTTAAAGCTTTAGGATTTACAGATGAGGAAGCTCAAGAACAATTCGGTTTCTTAATAGAAGCGTTTAAATATGGAGCACCTCCACATGGTGGAATTGCTTTAGGGTTGGATAGACTTGTTATGTTATTGGCTGGTAGAACTAATTTACGCGATACAATTGCTTTCCCTAAAACAGCAAGCGCATCTTGTTTATTAACTGACGCACCAAGCAAAGTATCAAATAGTCAATTACAAGAATTACATTTACAATTAGATTTAGACGAAGAATAACAAAAGTATAAATACTTGTTATTTAAAAGAATTATGATAAAATAAATTTATAAGGTAGACATCTGAAGTGTTCGTGATACGCTTTATGTATTTTGACCTAACACTTTCGATCAAGGGAGCCTAATGGGTTTTCTTAATAGCGCATACGCCTCTTAAGGAGGACATGCAAAATAAGAAACAGGGCACCCACCTGTATTTAGCAGGCCAAAATGATCTAGCACGCAATATTACGGCACAATTGGATTCTATCGGTACGCAAGACTCTATGTCTTGCGTATTTTTGTGTAAAGGAGTTAAAAATATGACTAAACATCAATTCTCAAGAAATGAGTTAGCGATTGGTAAAGAAGGATTAGATTTACTTAAAAGCAAAACAGTTGTTGTACTAGGAGTAGGCGGCGTTGGTTCTTTTGCTGCTGAAGCACTAGCAAGAACGAATATAGGACATATAATTTTAATCGATAAAGATGATGTAGATATTACAAATGTGAATAGACAATTACATGCACTTACTACAACAATTGGACAATCTAAAGTTGATTTAATGGAAGAACGCATTAGATTAATCAACCCAGATTGCAAAGTCACTTCATTACATATGTTTTATACAGAAGAAACATACGAAGCATTATTTAATGAATACGATATAGATTATTTTTTAGATGCTAGTGATACAATTATGTACAAAATACATCTTATGAAAGAATGTTTAGAAAGAAACATCAATGTGATTTCAAGTATGGGGGCTGCAAATAAAACAGACCCTACTAGATTTGAAATTGCTGATATTTCAAAAACACATACTGATCCAATGGCAAAAATTATTCGTCTTAAACTTAGAAAAATGGGAATTCATAAAGGAATAAATGTAGTATTTAGTGATGAAAGTCCTATTGTAATAAGAGAAGATGTTAATGAAGTCGTCGGAGATAAAAATGCTAAAGTTAGAAAAGCACAAATGCCACCATCTTCAAATGCTTTTGTACCAAGTACAGTAGGATTGATTTGTGCAAGTTATGTAGTGAATGACATACTAAAAGATATTCATGTTAAGAGAGTTAAAGATAAGTAAAAACAACAGGCTGAGACATTTATATGTCCCAGCCTGTTTTTATTATATAAGCACGTGTAGCTTATTGTTTATAATGAATAAGAGAATAATGGATTCTCTAACGTACAAGAAATATAAGACAAGCTCGTTACATTCTCTAACGAGCTAGAGATTGTAAACAAGCCCATTAAATCTATATTTTCTACGTTTGTGTAAAGTGCTGACACCTATCTTTATATTCTAGATGATTTTATTATATATTAGTTTTTGTTTTTTAAATTTTTGTAGACTTCTGCAAATTGTTGTTCTGCTTTGGACGTTAATTTTGGTTGGTAGTATTGTTTATGCTTTAATGTATCAGGTAAATATTGTTGTTTTACATAACTATTTTCATAGTTATGAGGATATTTATAGCCTATTGCGTTACCTAATTCTTTAGCACCTTGATAGTGTCCATCTTTTAAATGTTTTGGCACAAGACCTGCTTTACCATTTTTAATATCTGATAATGCTGAATCTATTGAGGTAATAGCTGAGTTAGATTTAGGAGAGAGGCACAGCTCTATAACTGCCTGACTTAATGGAATACGTGCTTCGGGAAATCCTAATCGTTCACTTGCTTCAATTGCTGATAATGTTCTTGCTGCAGCGCCTGGTGAAGCTAAACCAATATCTTCATAGCTAATAACTAATAAACGCCTAGCTATGGTAGGTAAGTCTCCAGCTTCTATAAGTCGTGCTAAGTAATGTAGTGCAGCATCTACATCACTACCTCTAATAGATTTTTGGAATGCGCTCATGACATCGTAGTGTTGATCACCATCTTTGTCATGTTGAAAAGCGCTTTTTTGTATACATGTTTTTGCGTCTTCAACCGTAACGTGTCGAGTATCATTTTCGATATCTGCGCTTAATACAGCTAGTTCTAATGCATTCAAAGCGCTCCTTACATCACCATAACTAGCTTGTGCGAAATAAGCGATTGCTTCTTCATCTACTTCAGGTTGATATGATAATAATCCATTTTCTTCATCGTTTAATGCACGATTTAAAGCTTCTATAATGTTTTCCTCTTCTAGCGGATATAATTCGAAAATTTGAGCTCTACTTCTAATCGCTGGGTTAATAGCATGATATGGATTTGAAGTGGTTGCACCAATTAAAACTATTTTGCCCGATTCTAAGTGAGGTAATAAAAAGTCTTGCTTCGCTTTATCTAATCTGTGAATCTCATCTAACAGTAATATAACTTGTCCAGAAATTTTAGCTTCTTCTACGACAAGTTGCATATCTTTTTTCGTGTTTGTAACAGCGTTAAGCTGTCTAAACTTATATTGTGTACTACCTGCAATAGCTTGTGCAATGCTTGTTTTTCCTATTCCTGGGGGCCCATAAAAAATCATAGACGTTAATCTTTTAGTTTCTACCATTCGTCTAATAATGGCTTTAGGTCCAACTAAATGATCTTGACTAATGACATCATCTATCGTTTTTGGACGCATTCTATATGCTAACGGTTCGTTTTTCATCTGTGATCAACCTTTCTAATTACTCAAACTGTCAAAAAAATGATAAAATAAGTTAAACAATACTTTTTAAAGAAAACAAGAGGTGTAGTACATGAAAATTTCAACTAAGGGACGATATGGCTTAACACTAATGATATCGTTGACCAAGCGTTATGGTCAAGGATGTACATCATTGAAGTCTATCGCCGAAGAAAATAATTTAAGTGATTTATATTTAGAACAATTGGTAGGGCCATTAAGAAATGCTGGTCTTATTAAAAGTGTCAGAGGTGCAAAAGGGGGATATGAATTACAAAAATCACCATCTGAAATCACTGCTGGGGATGTTATAAGGTTATTAGAAGGACCAATTACACCAGTCGAAGGAATAGAAGATGAACCTCCAGCTCAACAACAGTTATGGATAAGAATACGTGACGCTGTTAAAGAAGTGCTGGATAATACGACTTTAGAATATTTAGCGAACTATACAAACCAAGATGAATTAGAAGGTTATATGTTCTATATTTAAAAATAATTGAGATTGAACGCTCGCGTTCAATCTCTTTTTTTATGCCTAAGTGTACGATTTCAGTGCCCAACTGTAAAAAACTGCTATAAAAGTTAACAGTTGGGTATAAATAATATCAAAGTAGGGTATTTTTATCCTAGAATATTAATTTCATATTAAAATAATTGTACATTACAACAAAGGAGTGTTTTAAATGAATAGATTAAAAATATTTATGTTGGCCTTAGTCTCCGTTATTATGGTTGGTCTAGTTAGTGCACCATTAGAAGCAAATGCACATAATGAACCAAAACAACCAAGGGTCATATTACCTAAGAATGACCGCACGCAAATAACAGACACGACTTCTGGACATTACCAATCTGTTGCATTTGCTGATATAGGCGGTACGTCTATAGCATCTGGGGTTGTAGTAGGTAAAAATACAATTTTAACAAATAAACATGTAGTAGACTTTACGAATGGTGATGCATCTCAATTGAAATTCTCACCAGGAGCAAATGGCGAAGGAAATTACCCGTTTGGTACTTTCACAGCTACTGATTACACAACTGCGCCAGATGGAGAAGATTTAGCTGTAGTCCATGTTGGTAAGAATAGTAAAGGACAGTCTATTGGTGATGTAGTTCAACCTTCAAGTCCAGTAGATACATCATCTGTGAAAAAAGGTGATCCAATTACAGTTACAGGTTATCCTGGTGACAAGCCATTAGCTACTTTATGGGAAAGTAAAGGTAATGTATTATCCGCTTCAGGCAGTAGCATTACATATGATTTAAGCACATACGGTGGTAACTCAGGTTCACCTATATTTAACGCTAATAAAGAATTGATTGGTATTCATTATGGTGGCGTTACAGGTGAACATAACAGTGGAGTCCTATTCAATTCAAGTGTACAAGAATATATTAATAATAATTTAAAATAGAACATAAACACACAGTCCGAGACATTTTTAAATGTCTCGGACTGTGTGTTTTTATATCTAATTTACTCACTGTATATTTCGTCTACTACTTTTTTGAATGATTCAAACGATTTATACTGTTTATCTAAATCATAAATATAACTAACTGCCATAATTTCATCTACATTATATTTTTCTTGGAATGCTAAAAATTGTTTTTTAACTGTTTCTTCACTACCTATAAATGAAGTGTTTGTTTTATCTTGTGCCATATATTTTTCTTGAGGTGACCAAATGTTTTCTAATTGATCTGTTGGTGGTTGTAATGGTAAACGTGAATTTCTAACAATACCTAAGAACATTAAATGCATAGTGGATGATAAATATGTTGCTTCTTCATCTGTTTCTCCTATTATGACATTTAAACATACTGTCACACGTGGTTTATCTAAATACTCAGATGGTTCGAATAAATCACGATAAATTTCTATAGCTTGTGCCATTTGTTGTGGTGCAAAATGAGCTGCAAACACATAAGGTAGACCAAGGCGAGCTGCTAAGTGTGCAGAATCTGTTGATGAACCTAACACGTATATAGGGATATTTGTATCTACACCAGGGTAAGGTCTTACATATGATTGATTTTCTTCAGGACCGAAATATTTTAATAATTGTTTAATGTCATCTCCGAATGTATATACACCTTTATGTGAATCACGTCTTAGTGCAGAAGCAGTCATCATATCAGTGCCGGGAGCGCGACCAAGTCCTAAATTAAGACGGTTTGGAAACATAGTAGCCATTGTACCAAATTGTTCTGCTACGACTAGTGGAGCGTGGTTAGGAAGCATGATACCACCTGAACCTACCATGATTGAATCTGTATGTTCTAAAGTATGTTGTATTAATAAAGCAGTTGCAGAACTTACTAAATTAGGTGCATTATGATGTTCAGCTATCCAATAACGTTCGTAACCTAATTTTTCTACATGTTGTGCAAGTTGTACCATATTTTGAATCGCTTCTTGCTCTGATTCTCCTTTTCTTAAAGGAACAAGATTCAAAGCAGAAATTGGGAAATGTGATTGCATGTTTAATTCTCCTTACTTATTTATATAATCGAAGTATAACAATAGTAAAGAAGGCGCTCTATGAAATTGCTCATTAAAAGTTGACTAATGTAAAACTTCTCGTTATACTATATGAAAATTTAGCGAAAGGTGGCATCAATATTAGACATGGACATCCAATAATTTTTACGCACTTAATTTGATTACGTAAAAATACCATTGTATTACACAATGATGATTGGATAAATATGTCTAAATATTGTAAGCCACCATTACTGAGAATAGTGTAATGGTGCGTCCTTGTATGTGTAATACATGGGTCGGGAGGCAACATTATGCTATTTTTATTTGAAGAAAAACCATTAGAAATTGAGAATAAACAGCTTATAAAACGTTTGTCATTTCATATCGAAGACCATGAGCATTTAGCCATTATCGGCGTTAATGGTGTTGGTAAATCTACGCTATTACATCATATTCATAAAAATGAATTGATTGATACAGCCATGATGGAACAAGATTTAAGTAAATATGATGATATTGATGTTATGGATTATGTCATGTCTGCATATCCAAAGTTAGTTGAATTGAGAAAAGATTTATCTGACATTGATTCTTTAAATAGTTATATAGAATTAGACGGATATAACGTTGAAAATAACATTATTATTGAAGGAAATAAATTAGGATTATCATCAACACATTTTGAGCAAAAGATAGGCACTTTAAGTGGTGGTGAGCAAACTAAAGTCTCATTTTTAAAAGTTATTTTATCAGATGCACCATTATTATTAATAGACGAACCAACTAACCATATGGATAAAGAGATGAAAGTGTGGCTAATAAAAGCTTTTAAATCAGAACAAAGAGCTATTCTATTCGTTTCGCATGATAGAGAGTTTTTAAATGTAACACCAGATGCTATTTTAGAACTCACAAAAGATGGTGCAACTCGATATTCAGGTCATTATGATGATTATAAAAATCAAATAGATATTGAAATTGAAACAGAAAAATTAAAATATGAAAAAGAACAGAAAGAACAAAAAGCAATAGAAGAAAGTATTAAGAAATACAAAGAATGGTATCAAAGAGCTGCTCAGAAAGCTTCTGTTCGAAGTCCATATGCTCAAAAACAATTAAGTAAATTAGCTAAAAGATTTAAATCAAAAGAACATCAGTTAAATCGTAAATTAGAAGAATCAAAATCTGATAATCCGTTAGAAGAAAATAAATCCTTTTCTATAGAAAATAATGAATTTAAATCACATTATTTAGTAAGATTCGAAAATGTTTCATTTTCATATAAGAGTCGTGAAATTTTTAAAGACACTTATTTTGAAATAAAGAGAAATCAAACTGTAATTATAGAAGGTAAAAATGGGTCCGGTAAATCTACATTGATACAATTAATTTTAGGTAACTTATTACCAATGAGTGGAGCTGTCAAAAAGCACCCAGACTTAGACATAGGATACTTCTCGCAAGATTTTCAAAATTTAAACCCAAATAACTCGGTATTAGAAGAAGTTATGGATATTGAGAATATGACGATAACAGACGCGAGGACTATTTTAGCGAGTTTTTATTTTGATAAGAGCAGGATGAATGATAAAGTTCGTCAGTTATCAATGGGAGAAAAATGCAGGTTACAATTTGTAAAATTATATTTTTCTAACCCACACATCTTAATTTTAGATGAACCAACTAATTATTTTGATATTGGTATGCAAGAGAAAATCATACAATTAATCCAAAGTTTTAATGGTGCAGTAATTATTGTGTCGCATGATGAAATTTTTAAAGATGAAATAAGAGACCAAGTTTGGAAGATTGAAAACTGTAAGCTCATTCATGAAAATGTATCTATTAATACACCTATTGATGCTGAATCGATGAAGGATGAGTTAAAAATATTAGAGCAATATACAGATGAAAGAAATAAAGAAACAGACTTCTAGTCAATTTTATAAAATGGTGCTAGAATAGTGACATTGAAAACTAAGAAAGGACGTTCAAGATGAAAGTATATGCAGATTATGCAGCGACCACGCCAGTAAAACCTATTGTTACTGAAAAAATAACAGAAATATTATCAGAGCATTATGGAAATCCATCTTCTATACATTCTATAGGTAGAGATGGGAGGAAATATTTAGATCAAGCGAGAAGAGACATTGCATCTGTTTTAGGGTCTCAACCAAATGAAATTATATTTACAAGTGGTGCGACAGAAGCAAACAATACGGCAATAAAAGGCGTTGCGAGAAAAAAAGAAAATCAAGGAAAGCATATTATCACAAGCAGTATAGAGCATCATTCTGTATTGCATGTCTTTGAAGAACTTGAGCGTGAAGGATTTGAAGTCACTTATTTAGATGTTCATCCAAATGGTGTTGTAGATTTAGAACATTTAAAAGAGAGCATTAGACCAGATACAACTTTAATTTCAATTATGCTTGTTAATAATGAAGTTGGAACTGTTCAACCTTTATATGAGATTGCCGAAATAATTGAAGGACAAGAAATTACATTCCATGTCGATGCTGTTCAAGCAATTGGACATATGCCTATTGATTTTAATGAAATGCCTATGGATATGCTAAGTATTACAGCTCATAAATTTGGTGGTCCAAAAGGTATAGGTGCTTTGCTTGTTAAAAAGGATATTCAGTTTAATACATTTATTCAAGGTGGAGAACAAGAACTAAAGAGAAGAGCAGGTACTGAGAATGTTCCTTATATTTGTGGAATGGCAACGGCTATAATTGAAGCTAATGAAAATATGGATTACCAAAATGTACACTTAATGAATTTAAAGCAAAATTTAATCGTAGGATTACAACAAAATGCGATACCATTTGAACTTAATGGAAGTATGACAGATACAACCGGCCATATAACGAATTTATACTTTCCATTTATAGAAGTTGAAACAATGCTTACGTTATTGGATATGTCTAATATTTATGTTTCAAGTGGTTCTGCTTGTACAGCTGGATCTACACTACCATCTCATGTACTACAAGCGATGTTTGGCAATGAAGAAAGAACGAAAAAATCTGTAAGATTTAGTTTTGGATTAGAGACAACTGAAGAAGAGATTAACTATATTGTAAGTGCAATTATGAAAATATATCATCAATTTAAGGAGGAAGAAAATGAATAATCAATCTACCCGTGTAGTCGTAGGTATGAGCGGGGGCGTAGATAGTTCTGTAACTGCGCATATATTAAAAGAACAAGGTTATGATGTCGTAGGCATATTTATGAAAAATTGGGATGACACTGATGAAAATGGTGTCTGTACAGCTACTGAAGACTATAATGATGTTATTGCAGTATGTAACCAATTAGATATTCCTTATTATGCAGTAAATTTTGAAAAAGAATATTGGGATAAAGTGTTTACGTATTTCTTAGATGAGTATAAAAAAGGAAGAACACCAAACCCTGATGTTATGTGTAATAAAGAAATTAAATTCAAAGCATTTTTAAATCATGCTTTAAAACTTGGAGCAGATTATGTTGCTACAGGTCATTATGCTCGTGTAAGACGCGATGGTGATAAAGTAGAAATGCTTAGAGGCGTAGACAATAATAAGGACCAAACTTATTTCTTAAACCAATTAACAGAAGAACAACTTTCTAAAGTTATGTTCCCATTAGGAGAATTAGAAAAAAGTGAAGTACGAAAAATTGCAGAAGAACAAGATTTAGCAACTGCTAAAAAGAAAGATTCTACGGGGATTTGTTTTATCGGCGAAAAAAACTTTAAAACATTTTTATCTCAATATTTACCTGCTCAAAATGGTAAAATGCAAACACTTGATGGCCTAGATATGGGAGAACATACTGGTTTAATGTATTATACAATTGGACAAAGACATGGTCTAGGAATTGGCGGAGACGGAGATCCATGGTTTGTTGTAGGTAAAAACCTTAAAGATAATGTGTTATATGTTGAACAAGGCTTTCACCATGAAGCTTTATATAGTGATTACTTAATCGCTTCTGATATTTCTTTCATCAATGAATTAGATTTCAGCACACCAATTCAGTGTTCTGCAAAATTTAGATATAGACAAAAAGATACAAATGTTACAGTAGAAAAAATTTCAGATAACCAAATTAAAGTCATTTTTGAAGAACCAGTAAGAGCAATTACACCTGGACAAGCTGTCGTATTATATGATGGTGAAGTTTGTTTAGGTGGCGCTACAATTGATGAAGTATATAAAACTGAAAAGCAATTAGATTATATGGTATAAAATTTTTAGAGGTGATATCTTTTAAGATACACCTCTTTTTAATTTTGTTATAATGGTAGTCAATGATAATTTTAAAGGAGTTAAATCATGCATAACGAAAATGAAATCGTAGAATTAATAGAAAATAAAAAATTTGATGAAGCACTCAAATGTTTATTTGAAAATATAGAAGAGAATCCAAATGAAGTGACGAATTACATTAATGCGGGTACTATTTTGGCAGAAGCGGATGAACTAGAAAAAGCAGAAAAATTCTTCCAAAAAGCTATTACTATAAATGAAGAGCACGGTGGTGCATATTATAGTTTAGCGAATTTATATTACAATCAACAAAGATTTGATGAAGCTGTTAAACTATATCAATTTGCTATTCAAAAAGGTTTAAATGATTCAGATACTAACTTTATGTTAGGCATGTGTTTTAACGAATTAGGAGCACATACTGAAGCAATGCCATACGTTATGAGAGCTCATGAACTAAAACCAGATGATTTAGAAATAGCTTTTCAATATGGTTTAACACTTTGCCAAGTAGAAATGTTTGGAGAAGCCATAATCCAATTAGAAAATGTGCTTGAAAAAGATCCACAACATGTGGATGCATTATATAATTTAGGATTAGCAAAATATATGAAAAATGAAGATGCTGAAGAAGCGTTACAATACTTCAATAAAGCAGTAGAGATACAACCGGACCATTTATTAAGTGGACACGCAATTAAAATGTTTGAACAAATGTCAGAGGAGGACTAGCATTGGAAAATTTATCTTTATTTGATCTTTCACATGTTAAAGGTGAAGTTATTAGAATATTATTTCAAAATAGTGATAACTATTACACTGTTATAAAAGTTGATGTGATGGATTCAAATGAAGATTTTGACCATGAAGTCACTATAGTAGGGTATTTTCCTCAAATTGTAGAAGGTGAAACTTATCTTTTTAAAGGTAAGGTTATTGAACATCCTAAATATGGAAAGCAACTTCAAGCTGACACTTTCGAGAAAGAATTACCTCAAACGAAACAAGGTGTCATTCATTATTTGTCCAGTGATTTATTTAAAGGAATAGGTAAGAAAACTGCAGAGACAATCGTCAATAAATTGGGTGAAAATGCACTACAAAAAATATTGGATGATCCAGATGTATTAGAAGAAATACCTAAATTAAACAAACAAAAACGTAGTACTATAGTAGAATCTATAAGAGAAAATCAAGCGATAGAACGCATAATGATAAAGTTAAATGAATTAGGGTTTGGACCTAAACTAGCCATGAGTATTTATCAAACGTATAAAGAAGAAACAATGAACATCATAAAACAGTCTCCTTATCGATTAGTTATGGATATAAATGGTATTGGTTTTCAAAGAGCAGACCAAATCGCTGAACAAATTGGTATTTCAAAAGACCATAATGAACGTGTTGTGGCGGGTGTGAATTACTATTTAGATCAGCAATCGTTACAAAACGGTCATACATTTTTACCGATTGATATTTTAATCAATGGTGCATATGAATTATTAAATCATAACCAACCTGAAGTTGTAGCAAAAGAGCAAATTAATGATGTTATCGTTGAGATGAGTGAAGAAAGTAAAATTATAATAGAAGACAATAATTGTTTCATGCCATCTTTATATTACTCAGAAGCTAAAAGTGTTCAAATTATGCATAGATTGTATCAACACCAAGAAGATTTAAAAGAAATTGAAAAAAGTGATTTACAACTTCATATTGGTGAAATAGAAGACATGAATGACGTTTCTTATGCTGAAGGGCAGAAGAATGCACTCGAAACAGCCATCAATAATAAAATGATGTTATTAACAGGTGGTCCTGGTACAGGTAAGACGACTGTTATAAGAGGAATATGTGAGCTATATTCTGAAATTCATGGCGTTAGTTTGGATTATGATGATTATCAAGAAGGAACTGATTTTCCAATAGTTTTAGCAGCTCCAACAGGAAGAGCAGCTAAAAGATTAAGTGAATCAACTGGTTTAGAAGCCATGACTATCCATAGATTGATAGGTTGGAGTAAAGATACTCAACCTGATGATGTATTAGATAATGATATACATGCTCATTTAATTATATTGGATGAAATGTCTATGGTTGATACATGGTTAATGTACCAATTTTTAAGAGCAGTACCTGATTATGCGCAAATTATTTTTGTAGGTGATGAAGATCAATTACCTTCAGTTGGGCCTGGTCAAATATTCAAAGATTTAATTGATTCAAAAGTCATTCCACGTGTGAACTTAACAGAAGTATATAGGCAACAAGAAGGTTCATCAATCATTGATTTAGCACATAAAATAAAAAATAATATTCCAGTTTCTATTAATGAAAAACATCATGACCGCTCATTTATCAGTTGTAACAGTAACCAAATTGCTTCAGTCGTTGAAAAAGTTGTTCAAGGTGCAGTTAAAAAAGGATATAATATGCAAGATATTCAAGTTCTTGCGCCAATATATCGTGGTCCAGCAGGTATCAATAAGTTAAATCAATTACTTCAAGACATTTTAAATCCTAAAACTGAAGAAACAAGGTTTTTACAATACGGTGAAGTAGAGTATCGTGAACAGGATAAAGTACTACAGCTTATTAATAGACCGGACGATAACGTGTTTAATGGTGATATTGGTGTTGTTATAGGCGTATATAAAGCTGAAGAAAATGCTTTAGGGAAAGATGTTATTATCGTTGATTATGAGGGAAATGAAATAACTTACACGAAACAAGATTTATCAGAGGTTACACATGCATATTGTTGTTCAATTCATAAATCACAAGGCTCGGAATTTCCGATTGTTATCATGCCTATTGTTAGACAATACTTTAGAATGTTACAGAAAAACATTTTATATACTGGTTTAACAAGAGCAAAACAGTCTTTAGTTGTCTGTGGTGAGGAAAATGCTTTTAATCAAGGTATTAAAACATTAGGAAATGGACGTATGACGTCTTTCGATACAAAACTTAAACTGTATTTTAGTAATGATGATACAGAGGAACCAACTGAAATCAAAAATTTGATACTGACAGAAGAAAATATGTATGAAGTTGATCCAATGATAAACATGCAAAATAAAACACCTTATGACTTCATGAAATAATTGACATACAAAATAACTCTGCTTATAATCAAATAGAATAAGAAAAGAAGAGGAGTAAATAAATAATCGCTTAGAGAGACATGTTGGTTGGTGAAAAACATGACATTATTTATTGAACGCTGCTTCTTTGAACTATAATCAAATAAACTTAAAGTGATGACATTGTGTCATAACTAGGGTGGTACCGCGATACGTTCGTCCCTTTTTTAGGGATGGGCGTTTTTTATTTATTTTGAGGAGTGATTTGAATGAAAAATTTAAAAGCTAGTGAAATAAGACAGATGTACATTGATTTCTTCGTAGAAAAAGGGCATATGGTTGAACCATCAGCACCTTTAGTACCTATCGATGATGATACGTTATTATGGATAAATTCTGGGGTTGCGACATTGAAGAAATATTTCGATGGCCGTGAAATACCTAAAAATCCTAAAATTGTTAACGCTCAAAAGGCAATTCGTACAAACGATATTGAAAATGTAGGGTTTACGGCAAGACATCATACATTCTTTGAAATGTTAGGTAATTTCTCAATTGGTAACTATTTCAAAAAAGAAGCTATTCAATATGCATGGGAGTTTTTAACAAGCGAACGTTGGATGGCTATGGATCCTGAAAAACTGTACGTTACGATACATCCAGAAGATACAGAAGCTTATGATTTGTGGCATGACATGATTGGTTTGGAAGAGAGTAGAATTATTAGAATCGAAGGTAACTTTTGGGATATAGGTGAAGGACCGTCTGGACCTAATACTGAAATCTTTTATGACCGCGGTGAAACATATGGACAAGAAGATCCTGAAGAAGAAATGTATCCAGGTGGAGAAAACGAGCGTTACTTAGAAGTTTGGAATTTAGTATTCAGTGAGTTTAACCATAATAGTGATCACACATATACACCATTACCTAATCAAAATATTGATACGGGATTGGGTCTAGAAAGAATGACATCTATTGCTCAAGATGTTCCAACAAACTATGATACTGATTTATTTATTCCAATTATTGAACAAGTAGAACTTATTAGTGGTTTGAAATATCGAGAAAATAAAGAACAAGATACAGCATTCAAAGTTATTTCTGATCATATTAGAACGATTAGTTTTGCTATTAGTGATGGCGCACTACCTGCTAACGAAGGTCGTGGATACGTATTAAGAAGGTTATTAAGAAGAGCAGTACGTTTTAGCCAAAGTTTAAAAATTAATGAACCATTCTTATATAAACTAGTTGATATTGTTGCAGAAATAATGGAACCATACTATCCAAATGTAAAAGAACAAAGCGATTTCATCAAGAAAGTAGTTAAATCAGAAGAAGACCGTTTCCATGAAACTTTAGAAGAAGGTCTTGCGATTCTTAACACGATGATGCTTAAAGCTAAAGAGAATAATCATATATTATCAGGTTCAGATGCATTTAAACTTTATGATACTTACGGTTTCCCAATTGAGTTAACAGAAGAAATCACAACTCAAGAAGGTATATCAATAGATGAAGAAGGCTTTGCGGATGAAATGCGTCAGCAAAGAGAAAGAGCAAGAGCAGCTCGTCAAAAAACGCAATCTATGCAAGTTCAAAATGAAGTGTTGAGTAAATTAACAACACCGAGCACATTTGTTGGTTATGATAAAACAGAAATACAAACAGAAATTACAGATATTATTCTAAACGGCGAAATATGTGAAGAAGCAGAAAGTGGAGAAACGATACAATTTATTTTAAGAGAAACGCCATTTTATGCAATTTCTGGTGGACAAGTTGCCGATACAGGAATCATTAGACATGATCAATTCGAAATTGCAGTGACAGAAGTTACTAAAGCACCAAATGGTCAAAACTTACACACTGGTCATGTTACATTTGGACAAGTTCATGTAGGCACTACAGTTGATGCATTTGTAAATAAAGATGAAAGAAGAAGTATTACAAAAAATCATTCTGCTACACATTTATTACATGCAGCATTAAAAGAAGTATTAGGAAATCATGTTAACCAAGCTGGTTCATTAGTTGAAAGCGAAAGATTAAGATTTGATTTCTCTCACTTTGGACAAGTAACTGCTGAAGAATTAGAACAAATAGAGCAAATAGTGAACGAAAAAATTTGGGAAAACATTGCAGTCCAAATTGAAGAAATGTCTATCGATAAAGCTAAAGAAAAAGGTGCAATGGCATTATTCGGTGAAAAATACGGTGATATTGTACGCGTTGTAGATATGTCGCCATTCTCTATTGAGCTTTGTGGTGGTATACATGTCCAAAACACAAGCGAAATTGGATTGTTTAAAATCGTTTCAGAATCAGGTACTGGTGCAGGTGTAAGAAGAATAGAAGCAGTAACTGGCAAGGTAGCATACGAAACATTAAAAGAAACAGAGCAAATTCTTAACGATGTAATGAGTCATGTTAAAGTAAAAGAGCAAGATAGAACAATAGAAAAAATCGATCAAATTCAACAACAAATTAAAGACTTAGAAAAAGAACTTCAACATAAAAATAAAGTTATTACGGACTTAAAAACAGGTAATATTGAAGAAAGTGTAGAAGAAATTAACGGTATAAAAGTATTGTCTACACAAGTTGAAGCAGAAAATCCAAAAGTATTGAGAACAATTATGGATGACTATAAATCAAAAATGCAAGATACCGTATTGTTGTTAGCAAGTGTTAACGGCGAAAAAGTATCATTAGTAGCTTCAGTTCCAAAATCATTAACAGATAAAGTTAAAGCAGGAGATATCATTAAAGAAGCTGCTCAAATTACAAATGGTAAAGGTGGCGGTCGTCCTGATATGGCACAAGGTGGCGGTACTGATCCTTCCAAAGTAACAGAAGCATTACAGTTTGTTAAAAACTACATTAAAACTCTATAATTTTAAGTATTAAAGGAATATGATATAATTAATACTAAGTTAATGGAGTTAAGGAGTGTAAAAAAAGATGAATAATTTTGATAAAACAATGAAATTTAATTATGATGAATTTCCAAAAGAAGATGTCAAAACAGTACTACAAAATGTTTATCGCACTTTAGAAGAAAGAGGATATAATCCAGTGAATCAAATTGTTGGATATTTACTTTCTGGTGATCCTGCGTATATCCCTAGACACAATGAAGCTAGAAATCAAATAAGACGCTTAGACAGAGATGATATAATGGAAGAACTAGTATCAACTTATTTAAAGCAAGAAAATGAATTCAATGCTTAACAAGAGGATAATTGGTTTAGACGTTGGAAGTAAGACTATAGGTGTAGCTGTAAGTGACGCTATGGGATGGACAGCTCAAGGTATCGATACACTCCAAATTAACGAAGAAACAGAAGATTTTGGCTTTGATGAATTAATCAAAATTATAGATCAATATGATGTTGACACTGTCATTATTGGATTGCCTAAGAATATGAATAATTCAATCGGCCCACGTGGTGAAGCTTCCATCTACTTTAAAGAATTATTAGAGAAGAAAAGACCTGATTTGAAGTTGAAATTGTGGGATGAAAGATTAAGTACTGTCGGCGCTGAACGAACATTACTTGAAGCGGACGTATCTCGTAAAAAAAGAAAAAAAGTAATAGATAAAATGGCTGCAGTATTTATATTACAAGGTTATTTGGATTCTATTAAATAACGCATACAGAGGAGAATTAATAATGAGTGAACAAAATCATGAAGGACATTTAGAAATTAATAACGAAGAGGAATTACTAACTTTAATCGATGAGAATAATAACGAAGTTCTTTATCGTAAAGTGTTAGAATTCTACCATCCTGAATTCAAAAAAGAATATATCATCTTAGCAGAAGAAGGTTCGGATCAAGACGAAGAAATTGAACTGATTCCAATGATTAATGAAGCTAATGATGACGGTGAAGGCGGAAAATTATTACCAGTTGAAACAGATGAAGAGTGGGATATGATTGAAGAAATCGTAAACACTGAAATGGATGATATCTAAACTTCACTTGTAATAGTACACTTTGTCCCTAATGTGATATAATCATTAGGGACAATTTATTTATCTAAGGAGTAAAAGTGGCTTATGAAGAAAAATAGTATTTATAAAGATGCAAGGTTGTTATCTAAGTATATAAGTTTAACGATTTTAGTCATCCTTTTCTTATTATTTATACTAACAGTTTTAATAGGGTTAATTGTTGCAGGAGTAAATACGAGACCAGTAAATGCTGACAGCAATGAAAAAATCATCATAACTGTTAATCCAAATACTACGACTGAAACGTTAAGTCACCAACTTGCAGATAAAAATATTATAAGAAACGCTACGACATTCAAATATTATTTAAAATTAAATAATATTTCTAGCTTTCAAGCAGGTGAATATAAGTTTTCGCCATCTATGACGCTCAAAGAAATAGCGAAAAGTTTAGAATCTGGTAAAGTTTATTTAAAAACTGCTGTTCAATTTGAAATAAAAGAAGGTTCTACAATTGAACTAATAGCGGGAGTAGTAGAAGAGAACACTTCAATATCAAGAGAAACTTTTAAGAAGAAAATGCGGGATAGAGACTACATAAAGAAATTCCAAAAAAAATATCCTGACATGTTAACTGACGAGATAATGAATAAAGATATTAGATATCCTTTAGAAGGGTATTTAGCTCCGAATACATATCAATATTCAGAAAGTGATGTATCATTAGATGATATTATAGATGAAATGTTGAAGAATACTTATGACACTACATTTAAGAAATATAAAGACAATGGTGCTTTTAAGATAACAAAAAACTACCAAGAAACTGAAATTACATTCCATGAATATATGACATTATCTTCAATAGTTGAGTCGGAAATGAAGAAGATAACTGACAAATCAAGATATATTTCGTTATTAATAAACAGAATAGAAAATAACCCGCAAAGTGCTTTAGATTCTGACGCGACTGTTAGTTATGCAGTTAGAAAAGAACCAAATGAGGATTTGTCAGAAAGTGACTTTAATAATGACTCCAAATATAACTCTTATACACACAAGGGTATTCCAATTGGACCAATAAGCAATATTTCTGAAGAAACAGCTAGTACAACAATTAATCCACCAGATACGGATTACTATTATTTTACAAAAAACAATAGTGGTAAAGTATTATTCTCATCTAGTTTAAAAGAACAAAAAGAAAACCAATCTAAATAAAATATTAAAGCAAGAACGCTGAAACTGATTATAAGCGTTCTTGTTTTAAATTTACTCTTACTATTTATGTCATTATGTGATAAAATATCTAATGTTTATAAAACCATATAAATAAATGAGTGAGACATACTAACTAGTTATATAAGCTAGTTGGGTTTTTTATTATATTCAAGTGTAAGGAAGTCATGACATGGATAAAGATATAGAGTATATTGAACAATTGTTATTTCAAAACTCATCTCAAATTGATGATTTGAGACCGTATGCTGCTCAACATAATGTCCCAATTATGGATAAGATATCGACCGAATTTGTAAAACAAATTATTAGAATAAAAGAAGCTAAAAATATTTTAGAAATTGGTACAGCTATTGGATATAGTGCAATGCATTTCGCTTCATGTCATAACGATATTAAAGTTTGGACTATTGAAAGAAATGAAGAAATGTATGAGCTAGCTGCTCGCAATATAAAACAATATGGTTTTGAAAATCAAGTTCATCCCATTTTCGCTGATGCTTTAAAAGCAGAAAAATTCATTCCAAATGAAATTAAATTTGATATGATATTTATTGATGCAGCTAAGGCTCAATCACAAAAGTTTTTCGAGCTATATGAGCCATTTTTAAAAAATGATGGGGTCATTATTACTGATAATATTTTATATCATGGATTTGTAAGTGATATCGATATTGTTAGAAGTAGAAATGTAAGACAAATGGTTAAAAAAGTTAAAAATTATAATGAGTGGTTAATAAATCGCAGAGACTATAAAACAACTTTAATGAACGTAGGAGATGGCATAGCTATTTCTAAAAAGGAGTTAGAAGTATGACAGAATTACTAGTTACGCCTAAGTCAATCAACCACATTGAGACTTTAATTGAATTAGGTGCAGATGCGTTTGTCATTGGTGAAGAAAAATTTGGCTTAAGACTAGCAGGAGAATTTAAAGAACCCGAATTACGTGAGGCTATTAAAATTATTCATGAACATGGTAAAAAAGCATATGTAGCTGTAAATGCTATTTTTCATAATGAACATATAGCTGATCTAGAAGCATATATTGATTTATTACATGAATTAAACGTTGACCGCATTATTTTTGGAGATCCTGCAGTATTGATGGCAGTAAAAGAACAAGAGAACCCAATACCTTTAAATTGGAATGCTGAAACTATTGTCACAAATCATTTCCAATGTAATTATTGGGGAGAACGCGGTGCTAATAGAGCAGTTCTTGCACGTGAACTAAGCATAGAAGAAGTAATCGAAATAAAGAAAAACAGCAATGTGGAAATAGAAGTGCAAGTTCATGGAATGACATGTATGTTCCAATCTAAACGTAAACTGCTAGGTAATTACTTTATGTATCAAGATAAAGTAATGAAGATAGAAAACAGAAAAGAAAATAAAGATATGCTATTGTATGATGAAGAACGAAGTAATAAATATCCAATTTATGAAGATAGCAATGGTACGCATATTATGAGCCCTAATGACATTTGTTTAATTGAAGATTTAGAAGAGCTATTAGAAGCAAATATTGACAGTTTAAAAATTGATGGTGTTTTACAAACAGAAGAATATATAAATGTAGCTACAGAGCAGTATAGACAAGCCATCGATTTATATAACGAAGACCCAGAATTGTATGAAGATGAAAAATTTATGTTATTAGAGCCTATTGAAGATGTTCAAAAAGATCATCGTCCAATGGATCAAGGTTTCTTATTTAAACAAACAGTTTACTAAGTTAGATTAAAGGAATGATTAAAATGAAAGTATTAGAACCTATTGGCGCTAGTCGTAAATCAAAATTGAAAAAACCAGAATTACTAGCACCTGCAGGCAATTTAGAAAAATTAAAAATTGCTGTCCATTATGGTGCAGACGCTGTCTTTTTAGGTGGACAAGAATATGGGTTGAGATCTAATGCTGATAATTTCACTATGGAAGAGATAGCTGAAGGTGTTCAGTTTGCTGATAAATATGGTGCTAAAATATACGTTACGACAAACATATTTGCTCATGATGAGAATATTCCAGGCTTGGAAGATTACTTAAAAGGATTAAGTAATACAGGTGCTCATGGCATAATAGTTGCCGATCCACTTATTATTGAAACATGTAAACGTGTTGCGCCTAATTTAGAAATTCATTTAAGTACACAACAGTCATTATCTAATTATCGCGCTGTTCAATATTGGAAAGAAGAAGGCTTAGAAAGAGTAGTGTTAGCTCGTGAAACTAGTGCTGAAGAAATGCGTGAAATGAAAGAAAAAGTAGATATTGAAATAGAAACTTTCATCCATGGTGCTATGTGCATTGCATACTCTGGCAGATGTACATTAAGCAATCATATGACAGCGAGAGACTCAAATAGAGGTGGTTGTTGTCAAAGTTGCCGTTGGGATTATGATTTAATAACAGTTGAAGAAGATGGCGAATTAGAGCCTTATTTTGGCGGTGAAGATACTACACCGTTTGCAATGAGTCCAAAAGACTTGAAATTAATCGAATCTATACCTAAAATGATGGACATCGGTATTGATTCTTTAAAAATTGAAGGTCGTATGAAATCTATGCACTATATCGCAACAGTTGTATCCGTTTATAGAAAAGTTATCGATAGCTACGCTGAAGATCCAGAGAACTTTAAAATTGATCCAGAATGGTTAGTTGAACTTGATAAATGTGCTAATAGAGATACAGCTCCAGCATTCTTTGAAGGTGTCCCTCATTTTGAAGAGCAAATGTTTGGCCGCGAAGCAAATAAAAAAACACCTTTTGATTTTTGTGGTTTAGTGATAGACTATGACCCAGAATCACAAATTGCAACTATTCAACAAAGAAATTATTTTAAGCCTGGTCAGAAAATTGAATTCTTTGGACCTGAAATTGATAATTTCACACAAGTTATTGATAAAATATATGACGAAGATGGCGTGGAATTAGATGCAGCGAGACATCCACTACAAATAATACAAATTAAAGTGGATCATCCAATATACCCAAATAATATGATGAGAAAGGGATTAGTTTGATGGGAAAGACAACAATAATAGGTATTGCAGGGGGTTCTGGTTCAGGGAAAACTTCTGTAACATCCGAGATAATGAAAGATTTAGATGGATATAGTGTTGCTTTAATTGAACAAGATTACTATTATAAAGATCAATCACATATGTCTTTTGAAGATAGGTTGAAGACAAATTATGATCATCCATTTGCTTTCGATAACGAAAGGTTAGTGAATGATTTAAAAAATCTTAAAGAGGGAAATGTAATTGAAGTTCCAACTTATGATTATTCAAATCATACTAGAAGTGATAAGACAATTAGGTTCGAACCTAAAGACGTAATTATACTTGAAGGTATATTCGCTTTAGAAAATGAAGATTTAAGAGATTTGATGGATGTTAAGATTTATGTTGATACTGACGCTGATCTTAGAATACTTCGACGTTTAACGAGAGATATTAAAGAGCGTGGACGTACAATGGATTCAGTAATAGATCAATACCTATCAGTTGTTAGACCTATGCATATTCAATTTATAGAACCTACAAAAAAATATGCAGACATCATTATCCCTGAAGGTGGTAGTAATAAGGTTGCAATAGACATCATGACGACTAAGATTCAATCATTAGTCCAAAATATCTAAATAATTACAAAGTAAAGGAAGATGGAAGAATGGAAACACAAAAAGAATTTCCTATGACACAGGAAGGTTTTGAAAAATTAGAACAAGAATTAGAAGAATTAAAAACAGTTAAACGACCAGAAGTCGTTGAAAAAATAAAAGTTGCTCGTAGCTTTGGTGACTTATCTGAGAATTCAGAATACGATGCAGCAAAAGATGAGCAAGGCTTTATTGAACAAGAAATTCAAAAAATAGAAAATATGATTCGTCACGCTCAAATTATCGAAGATAATGGTGCTAAAAATGAAATTCAAATTGGTAGAACAGTTACTTTTACAGAAATACCAGGCGACGAAGAAGAAAGCTACAAAATAGTAGGTTCAGCTGAAGCAGACCCATTTGAAGGTAAAATTTCTAACGAATCTCCAATTGCTAAAGCATTAATAGGTAAAAAATTAAATCAAGAAGTAAATGTTCCATTACCAAATGGTAATGAAATGAAAGTTAAAATAGTAAAAATAGACTAAATATTTTTACAAAATATAAAAAGGCTGTTTACGCATTTCCATTAAATGTATAAACAGCCTTTTTGTTTTGATTTAATTCATGTTATTATAGTGAAGTATTAATTTAAATAGTCTGATTATTATGGCTAATAAAAAGGGGTGTAAAATTGAATATAAAAGCGATTAGCGAAACACATTTCATGATTTATGATAAAAATGAAATTAATCCTGATGTAAAAGAAAAAATTTCATTTTTAGCTATGCAACTAGAAGAATTAAATCATCCAGGTGTACTAAGTGTTACAACTTCGTATAATTCTATTATGGTTGAGTTTGATGGTTTGAATTTTACATATGAGCAATTGTTAGAAGACTTGAAATTAAACGAAATAGAAAAAACTAAAAAATCATCTAACCAATCTAAAAAGTGCATTACATTACCAGTTGTTTATGGGGAGCAATATGGACCGGACTTAAATGTAGTTGCAGATCATGCAAATATAACAAAAGAGGATGTTATTAATATTCACACTGGTGGGCAATATTTAATATATGCTATAGGATTTTTACCAGGATTTCCATTTTTAGGTGGATTAGACAAGAAAATACATACACCGAGGAAGGAAACACCGAGAAAGAAAATTGCAGCTGGATCTGTTGGGATTGCTAATAACCAAACTGGTTTATACCCTAAAGAATCTCCAGGGGGATGGCAAATTATCGGTAGGACACCTATAGATGTATTTAATTTAAATCGTAATCCAATGATTTTATATGAAGCTGGAGACTATATTTCTTTTGAATCAATAGACGAAGAAACTTATAACAAAATTGAGAAAGAGATATTAGATGGTACGTATGATTATAATCAGTTAGTTGGTGAAGTGAGATGAAAGTAATAAAACCTGGATTGTTTACAACAGTACAAGATTTAGGTAGGTATAAACATGAAAAAGATGGTTTTTCAGTTGCTGGCGTTATGAACCAATATTTTTATAAATTAGCTACTGCATTGGTAGATAATGAAAATTCAGCAGTGTTAGAAGTTACTTTAAATGGTCCGACATTGAAATTTTCAGAAGCAAACATTATTACATTTGTCGCATATGACGCTGAAATATATTTAGATGATTTAACTGTACCGGTAAATACTGCAATTTTTGTAGATAAAGGTCAAGTTTTAAATATTAAGCAAATCACTAAAGGAACAAGAGGATACTTAGCATTTCATAAATTGTTGAATATTGATCCTATTTTAGGTAGTTTATCAACTCATACACGTAGTGGTATAGGTGGGTACAAAGGTAGAACATTAAAGTCTGGTGACACTTTAAGCTTTAAAGATAAAAATTTAAACCAAGACGTCATAGGTAATAAGTTTAATGTTGAAGAAGACGAGGAAAAATATATTATACCAATAATAAAAGGATTACAATTCGACCAGTTTACTGATGCTTCAAAAAGGTTATTAACAGAACAAGTTTATAAGATTTCGGATATGTCAGATAGGATGGGCTATCGAATAATCGGAGAATCTAACTTAGAACATCTGGATAGTGCGGATATTATATCTGAACCAATTGCACCTGGTAGCGTCCAAATACCAAGCAATGGCCAACCTATTATTCTTCTAAACGACAGACAAACAATAGGTGGCTACACTAAGATAGCTACAGTTAGTTTCGTGGGCAGAGAAAGATTGTCTCAATTAAAGGCAAATGATGAAATAACATTTAAATGGATTTCAGTCGAAGAAGCCAATGAATCATACAAAGAATATTCAAACAATGTGAAATGTGATTTAGACCTAATAAAGATTAAAAAATTCAAATCATTAGATTTTATTAGACCTAAATCTAAAAAATTAGGACAATTAATAAAGGGGAAATAAAAATGAGTATAGAAAAAGTAGAACAATTAATCAATTTAATGAAAACGAATGATATTCCTTATATGAAATATAAAGAAGAACAGTTTCAAGTTGAATTAGATTTAAATTCTCATAATTCAGAAGTAGTACAACAACCTAAAGAAACAACTAAACAAAATACTAATGAAGAATCTGAACCAAAATCTATAAATGCTGAAATTATTGGTACTTTTTATCTTCAAGATGAAGAAACGTTATCTAATCCATTAGTTAATATAGGAGATAAAGTAAACAAAGGACAAGTAGTAGGATATATAGAATCGATGAAAGTTCTTAATGAAATAACGAGTGATGAAGATGGTGTTATTGAAGAAATACATATTGACCATGGAGAACCAGTTGAATACGGACAAACAATCTTTACATTAAAGTAAAAAAGGGGAATTGTAATGATTAAACGTTTATTAATAGCTAATAGAGGAGAAATTGCTGTTAGAATTATCAGGACTTGTAGGATGATGAACATCACAACCATAGCTATTTATTCAGAAGCAGATAAAGATAGTTTACATGTACAATTAGCAGATGAAGCGTATTGTATTGGACCCAATCAATCTATAGACAGTTATTTGGATATCGAGCGTATTTTAGAAGCATGTAGAATGAGTAAAGCTGAGGCAATACATCCTGGTTATGGCTTTTTATCTGAATCAACTACATTTAGAAAAAGAGTAGACGAAGAAAATCTTATATTTGTAGGTCCAAGTTATAACACTATGGATTTGATGGGAGATAAAATTAAAGCTAGAGAAACAATGTATAATGCTGATGTACCAATTATCCCAGGATCTATTGGGGAGGTTACAGATGTCGCCGATGCAAAAAACATAGCTAAAGAAATTAATTATCCATTTGTGATTAAAGCTGCTAGCGGTGGTGGTGGTAAAGGTATTCGAATCGTAAATGATGAAACCGAAGTAGAAAAATATTTTAAAGAAGCACAATCTGAAGGTGAAAAATATTTTAATGATAAACGAGTATATATCGAAGCATTTATAGATAAAGCAAGACATGTGGAAGTACAAGTTTTAGGAAGTAAACATAAAGAAGCTGTCCATTTAGGTGAAAGAGATTGTTCTATACAAAGAAAGAACCAAAAATTAATAGAAGAAGCACCTTGTGCGGCCTTAGACAAAGACACACGAGATTCACTACATGAAGATGCTGTAAAAGCTGCATTAGCTTGTGATTATGAAGGGGCAGGAACAATTGAATTTTTATTGACAGATGATGGTTATTATTTCTTAGAAATGAATACAAGAATTCAAGTAGAACATACTGTCACAGAACTATTAACTGATATTGATTTAATTAAACAACAGATATTAATGGCTAATGGTGAACATTTAAAAATCAAACAAGAAGATATTAATTTTAATGGACATGTTATTGAATGTCGAATTAATGCAGAGGATCCTGAGAAGAAATTTAGACCGGCTGCTGGTAAAGTGAATGCGCTTCACTTACCTAATGGATTTAATACAAGAATAGATAGCATGTTATATAATGGCTATGAAATACCGCCTTATTATGATTCATTAGTTGCTAAAATACTTGTTAAAGGGGCTAATCGTCAAGAAGCTATAGAAAAAATGAAAGGTACGCTTGAAGAGACTGTAATAGAAGGATTTCCTACTACATTAGACTTCTTGTATCGAGTCTTAAGTTATCAACCATACATAGACAATGATATAACAATTAAATTCTTACATGAACATAAAATAGTATAAAGGAGATGGGAATCATGCAAGTTGATTTAAATTGTGATTTAGGTGAAAGTTTTGGTAATTATAAATTAGGTGATGATGAGACGATATTACCTTTAATAACTTCAGCAAACGTAGCATGTGGTTTTCACGCAGGTGATCAACATGTTATGAATCAAACAGTTGAAATTGCTAAACAACATAATATTCATATCGGTGCACATCCGGGCTACCAAGATTTAATAGGGTTTGGAAGAAGAAATATTGATGTAACACCGCAAGAAGTATATGATTTGGTTATTTATCAATTAGGTGCACTGTCAGCATTTTGTAAAATACATGATACAAAACTTTATCATGTAAAACCTCATGGCGCTTTGTACCAAATGGGTGCTAGGGATTCAAAGATAGCTGATGCTATTGTTAAGGCTGTAAAAGACTTTGATGACCAGTTATTTCTCGTAGGATTGTCTAACAGTGAACTTATTAAATCTTGTAAGCGTCTTGATCTTAAATATAAAAGTGAAGTTTTTGCTGATAGAGCTTATGAAGACGATGCACAGTTGGTTTCTAGAAAGAAAGAAGGTGCTCTAATAACCGATACACAACAAGCGGTTAATCAAGTATTAAAAATGGTAAAAGAATCGAAAGTAACATCTATAAACGGAAAAGAAATAGATATAGAAGCAGATACAATTTGTGTTCATGGTGATGGTGAACATGCTTTAAATTTTGTAAAAGAAATAATAAAGCAATTTAAATCTGAAGGTATTGAGATTAAAGCGTTAAACTAGGAGGAATGTACATGAAAGAACAAAAGGGGTATGATGATTTAAGCAAGCCATTTGAATATACTAATAAACATCGTAGAATACTATGGGGTGCCGTATTCTTGATGGCCACATCTTCTATTGGCCCAGCATTTTTAACACAAACGGCAGTATTCACAGAACAGTTTATGGCTAGTTTTGCTTTTGCTATTTTAGCATCTATTATTATAGACATAGGTGCTCAAATTAATATATGGCGAGTAATTACAGTAGTCGGTAAAGGCGGCCAAGATATTGCTAATGATGTATTCAAAGGTTTAGGTACATTTATTGCGGTATTAATTGCTATTGGTGGACTTGCATTTAACATTGGTAACGTAGCAGGTGCAGGTCTAGGTTTAAATGCAATTTTTGGTATTGATGTACGGATAGGTGCCGGTATAACTGGTATATTAGCAATATTAATATTTATTGTTAGAAATGCACAGAAAGTTGTAGACATTATTACACAAATACTAGGTGTTCTAATGATAGCAATTGTTGCTTATGTTATGGTTTTAACAAAACCACCTGTAATGGAAGCAGCTCAAAAAATGATAGTACCAGATGATATTAATAAGCTGATAGTACCGATTATTACATTAGTTGGTGGTACGGTAGGTGGTTATATTACATTTGCTGGAGCACATAGATTACTCGAGGCCGGTATAACTGGTAAGCATTACATTCCTTTTGTTAACAGAGCTGCAATTTCGGGTATATTAACAACAGGCGTAATGAGAACATTTTTATTTCTAGCTGTTTTAGGTGTTGTAGTCACTGGATTTACACTTAATCCAGATAACCCTCCAGCATCGGTATTTGAACATGTCCTAGGTCCAGTTGGCAAACAAGTTTTTGGAGTTGTATTATTTGCAGCGGCTTTATCGTCAGTTATTGGTTGTGCTTATACAAGTACTACTTTTATACAATCGCTACATCCATCAATTAAAAACCATAAAAACTTAGTAATTATATTATTTATTGTAATTTCTTCTATTATTTTCTTAACGATTGGTAAACCAGTTAAGTTATTAATAATTGCAGGTGCTATGAATGGATTAATATTACCAGTTACTTTAGGAACAATCTTAATAGCGTCTCGTAAAAAGAGTATTGTTGGAGATTATAGACATCCAACTTGGATGCTTGTAATAGGTGTAATAGCTGTATTAACGACATTGATAGCAGGTGTCTTATCTCTACAAGGTCTACAAGATTTATGGAATAATTAAATTTATATCTATAATTAAGTCTATTATGTTAATATATATAAGAATGAACATGATGGAGTGATTTAACATGATAGGTATTATTGGAGCAATGGAAGAAGAAGTTGAAATATTAAAATCCGCTATAGAAAATAAAGAAACAATTAAAAAAGCACATGTTATATTCTATAAAGGACATTTAGAAGGAAAAGAAATAGTTCTTGCACAAAGTGGAATTGGTAAAGTTAACGCAGCAATCACTACCGCTTTAATGATTAATGATTTTAAACCAGATCTAATTATTAACACTGGTTCAGCTGGAGCTATTGATCCTAATTTAAATATAGGTGACATTATTATAAGTAATAAAGTTTACTATCATGATGTAAATGCTACTGCATTTGGGTATAAAATGGGACAAGTTCCTGGCATGCCTGAATCTTATACGACAGAAAATCATTTAATTAAAAGTGCGCGTTCAACAATTGAAGAATTAGAATTAAACGGAGTTGTTGGAGAAGTTGCAACAGCTGATAGTTTTATTGGTTCTTTAGAACAAAGAAGAGTAATAAAAGAAACATTCCCTACAGTTAGTGTCGTTGAAATGGAAGCTGGCGCTATTGCGCAAACTTGTTATCAATATGAAGTTCCGATTATAGTAACAAGAGCAGTTTCAGATTTAGCTGATAAAGAATCAGATGTGACTTTTGATGAATTCTTAAAAGTTGCTTGCGTGAACTCAAGTAAAATTGTAAAATTATTATTAAATAGAGTGGCATAAGGAGGCAGTAAAATGTTAATATTAATGGCTATCGCTGTCATTGCTACAGCACTTGTTGGATTTGTAATTTATGCGAATACAGATGTTGAAAAATCTTCTGACCGTGAAATTACAGAATAATATTGAGTGTTGCAAATCTTTAAAGGTTTGCAACACTTTTATTTTGTTTTATGTAAAAGAAATTTAAGTTATTTTTATGTTAGAATAAGAAATAATATAGAGGTGTAAACATGGGTATATTTACAAAATATTTTTTACCAAATGAATATGTAGAATCAATTTATCATATTCGTCCAGAGCATTTAAAAAGTAAAGGCATAAAAGCTATTATTACAGATTTAGATAACACTTTAGTTGGTTGGGATGTTAAAGATCCAACAGATGATGTGAGAAATTGGTTTGAACGAATGAAAGAAAATGATATTACTGTAACGATTGTTTCTAATAACGGTCAAAAGCGTGTAGAATCATTTTCAAAAACATTAAACATTGATTTTATATTTAAAGCTCGTAAGCCAAGAGGTAAAGCGTTTAGACAAGCTTCTCATCTTATGAATGTACAAAAATCAGAAGTGGTTGTAATAGGCGATCAAATGTTAACAGATGTATTTGGAGGCAACCGAAATGGTTTATATACAATTATGGTTGTTCCTGTGAAAAAAACAGACGGTTTAATTACTAAATTTAATCGATTAATAGAAAGAAGATTATTAAATCGTTTCAAAAGAAAAGGTTTAATTAATTGGGAGGAATAAATTTGACAGAAACAGCAAAATGTATTGGTTGTGGGGCAACATTACAATCAGAACACCCGAACGAAGCGGGTTACGTTCCAAAATCCAGCTTGAATAAAGAAGATGTAATTTGTAAAAGGTGTTTCAGACTAAAAAATTATAATGAAGTACAAGATGTAGATTTAACAAGTGATGATTTTTTAAATATGTTGAAATCACTTCATAATGAAGATGGTTTGATTGTAAACGTAGTGGACGTATTTGATTTGGAAGGTTCAATGATACATCGACTAAAGGATATTGTAGGAAAGAAAAAAGTGATTTTAGTTGCAAACAAGATGGATATTTTACCAAAAGCCATTAATAAAAAGAGAGTAGAAATATGGCTAAGACAAAGAGCGAAAGATTATGGTTTAAATCCTGACAAAGTTGTACTTATTTCTGCCGCTAAAAATCAAGGAATTGATGAACTATTAGGCACAATAGAAGAAATCAGAGATAGAAAAGATGTCTTTGTTGTAGGTACGACAAACGTAGGTAAATCTACGCTTATAAATCGTTTGATTGAAAAGAGTGTTGGAGAAAAAGATGTTATCACAACAAGTCATTTTCCAGGTACAACTTTAGATATGATAGATATACCTTTAGATGATGATTCTTATATGTTCGATACACCTGGAATTATCCAAAGTCATCAAATGACTCATTATGTTACAGATAAAGAATTAAAAGTCATAATGCCGAAAAAAGAAATTAAACCTAAAGTTTATCAATTGAATGAAGAACAATCTTTATTCTTAGGTGGGCTAGTAAGAGTTGATTATAAAAAAGGTGGACGTCGTTCATTAACTTGTTTCATTTCAAATGATTTGAATATCCATAGAACAAAGCTAGAAAATGCTGATGATCTATGGGAACGCCAAATTGGGGAATTATTAAAACCACCATATTCTAAAGAAAATTTTGATTTTAATAATTTGAAAAACAATGAAATATTTGTTAAAGATGAAAGACGTGATATTATGATTTCTGGTTTAGGCTTTATTACAGTGGACGAAGGCGCAGAAATAAACGTAATAGCACCTAAAGAGGTAGAGGTTACATCAAGAAAATCAATTTTATAAGAGGTGAGCGACATGAAATTTGCAGTTATAGGACATCCAATAGGACATTCTCTTTCTCCAATTATGCATTTAAATAACTTTGAAGCGTTAGAAAGAGATGATGAATATATATCACTTGATATAGACCCTAAACATATGCAGCATATAAGAGATATCATAAAAGAAAAAGAACTTGATGGATTTAATATTACGATTCCACATAAAGAAACGATTATTCCATACTTAGATGAAATTTCTACAAATGCTGAGCATATAGGAGCTGTTAATACTGTTCATATAGATGGTGATAAATGGACAGGTTATAATACAGATGGTATTGGATTTGTTAAAGGTTTACTAGATAATTATGGTTCTATAGCAGGCAAAAATATACTTGTACTAGGTGCTGGCGGTGCAAGTAAAGGCATAGTCGCTGAAATGATGAAGTATACTGAAAGGAAAATTTCTGTAGCAAATCGCAGTCTTGAAAGATTTGAAAATTGGAATTTAGATATTAATCAGTATCAATTAGATAAAATAAAGCCTATTTTGAACGAATTCGATATTATTATTAATACGACACCAGTTGGTATGAATGAATCATCGGATGAACTCATTATACCTATAGAAGAAATTCACGCAAATGCTTTAGTCTGTGATATTATTTATATCCCAGACAAAACACCACTTTTACGAGCATGTGAAAGTAGAGGATTAACTATATATAATGGTTTAGATATGTTTATATACCAAGGTGCAGAAAGTTTTAAAATATGGACAGGTGAAACTGCGGATATAAAATCAATGAAAAATAAAGTTATAGAAGAACTTAAAAGGAGATAAATATGTTAACAGGTAAACAAAAGAGATATTTAAGAAAAGAAGCTCATCACTTAGATCCAATATTCCAAATAGGTAAAGGCGGAATAAGTGAAAACATGATAGAACAATTAAACGAGGCATTAGAAAAAAGAGAATTAATTAAAGTACACATTTTACAAAACTACATGGATGATCATAAAGAAGTAGCAAATTCAATATCTGAACAAACTGAAAGTGAACTCGTTCAACTTATAGGTAGTATCATTATTCTTTATAAAGAATCTAAAGAAAACAAAAAAATAGAATTACCTTAAATAAAATGAAAAAAATCATGATATACGGTGGCCAATTCAATCCAATACATGTAGGCCATATGTTAGTTGCGAGTGAAGCCTATCAATTTGTTAAACCAGATGAGTTTGTGTTTTTACCAAGTTATCAATCACCTTTAAAAAGCCACAATGAATCTCAGTTGTTAGAAAATGAAAGAATTGACATGCTAAAGTTAGCAATTGAAGATTTAGAATTCGGCGTAATTGATAAAAGAGAAATAAACAGACAAGGAACAAGTTATACTTTTGATACTATTAGTGAAATTCAAAATGAATATCCAGAATATCAAATCTATTTAATCATCGGAACAGATCAATATGTAAATTTAGATAAATGGAGAAATATTGATAAATTGAAAGAAATGGTTACGTTTGTAGTGGTCAATAGAGAAGTAGATAAACAAAATGTTGATAGTGGTATGTTATCCCTAAATATCCCAAGGATGGATATAAGCTCGACGGATATACGAAATCGTTGTAAAAATCATCATTCAGTCAAGATGTTAGTTACACCAAGAATTGAAAGATATATCAAAAGGGGACGGTTGTATGAAGATTAAAAAAGTAGTTAAACTCGTAGAAGAAACTTTACCCACAAAACGTTATAACCATTCAATAAGAGTAGCAGAAACTGGTAAGAAAATGGCGGAAATTTTTGATGGAGATCCGAAAAAAGTTGAGCTCGCAGGCATTCTACATGACTTATGTAAATATGAAGAGTTATCAGAGTTGTATCAAAGTGTAACGAAGTATGATTTAGGTCAAGATTTATTAAGCTATGGATCTGAGATTTTACATGGGCCAGTGGCAGCTGCAAGATTAAAAGATGAATATGAAATTGATGATGAGGAAGTATATTATGCGATATATAACCACACTACTGGTAGAGCGCATATGAATAAAACTGAGAAAATAATCTTTATCGCTGATTATATTGAACCTAAAAGAACGCAACCTGGTGTAGATGATATTAGAGATATCGTGTTTAAAGATAAAAATTTAGATAAAGCGATTTATGAAATATCTAAACGAACAGTGTTACATTTAGTTGGTAAAGATAAAACTGTACATTTAAAAACAATTGAATGCTTAAATTATTATAATATGCATACAGAACAATAAAGGAATGATTAAATGAATTCGAATGAATTAATGAAACAAAGTTTAATTGCATGTGATGATAAACGTGCAGAAGATATAATAGCAATCGATATGCAAGGTATTAGTGATGTTGCTGATTACTTTGTAGTTTGTCATGGTAATAGTGATAAACAAGTACAAGCTATCGCTAGAAATGTTAAAGACGAAGCGGAAATCAATGAAGTTAATGTCAAAAGACTAGAAGGCTTTAACGAAGCAAGATGGATTTTAATCGATTTAGGTAATGTAGTCGTACATGTATTCCATAGAGAAGAAAGAGATTATTATAATTTGGAAAGATTATACAAAGATGCACCAATCATTACCTTGAATGAGGTTATGTCTTAATGGCTTATAATAGAATGAGCGATTATTATGATTTGTTGACAGCTGATCAACCTTATCATAAGTGGAAATATATAGTTGAGCATTTTATAAGTAGCTCAGAAAATGAAATATTAGATATAGGTTGTGGAACAGGTACATTAACTTCACAATTGACTGAATATGGTCAAGTGAGTGGTGTAGACATTAGTCAAGAAATGCTAGAAATAGCAGAGTCTCGTAATCCATCTATAAATTGGTATTGTCAAGATATGAGAGATTTAGAACTACCAAATCAATATGATATGATTACTATATTTTGTGATAGTTTAAACTATGTGACTGAACCGGAAGATATATTACAAGTATTTAATTATATAGATAAATATTTAAAAGACGAGGGTATATTTATTTTTGATGTCCATAGCATATATAAGATGAATCATCAATTTAATAATCAAAATTATATCGATGAAGAAGAACGCCTTACGCTAATTTGGCAGGCTATAACAGGAGAAGAACCTAATAGCGTTTATCATCAGATGTCATTTTTCGTAGAACGCGAAGATGGTTTATACGAACGATTTGATGAAGAGCACTACCAATGTACTTTTGAAATAAGTTTATACGAAGAATTATTAAAACTAGCAGGATTTGAAATTAAAACAAAATTCACTGATTTTGATATAGATACGTATAGTGAACAAGGCGATAGACAATTTATCGTTGCTCAAAAAATGAATAAGTAATTTTTGACACCTTTTACGTTTATATATGTAGGAGGTGTTTTTTTGGATAAAATCAAAATGATTAAGGAGTATTTTTCGCAATATTATCGTTATATTTTAATTGGATTTATAGCTTTGATTATCATACTGAAATTAATTTTTGGAATGAATGAACCAGATGAAGAGCCAATAGAAACGATAAATAAAAATAATAGTGGAATGATTGAAAATGAAGAAAGTAAAGAATCAAAGCAAGAAATAGATAGGAGAGAAATATCATCTAAAGAAAATATTAAAGAAGTAATTGTAGATGTTAAAGGAGCTGTTAAATTTCCAAAAACATATGAAATGAAATCTTCAGAAAGAATAAATGATGTTTTAAAGAAAGCACAAATAAATGAGCAAGCTGACTTATCTAAATTAAATCTTTCAGAGAAATTAAAAGATCAAATGAGTATATATGTACCAATGAAAGGTGAACAAATACCTTCAAATTTGAATAAGCAAAGTAGTCAAAATGAAAATGTTGAAGTAAATATTAATACTGCAACTAAAGAACAAATACAGAAAATACCCGGGATAGGACCAAGTAAAGCCGACGCAATTATAAAATATAGAGAAGCAAAAGGAGATTTTAAATCTATAGACGATATGAAGAAGATAAAAGGATTTGGAGATAAAACAGTAGAATCTTTGAAAGAATATGTCATTTTAAATTGAAATTGCATTTCATAAACATAATACTTACAATAATAGTATATGAAAGGTTGGATGATTAATATGGAAAGAATCAAGTGGAAGGAATATTTTATGGCTCAAAGCCATTTGTTATCACTAAGGTCAACATGTGAAAGGTTGTCGGTAGGTGCAACTATCGTTAAAGATAATAGAGTGATTGCAGGGGGATATAATGGGTCTGTTTCAGGTGAAGAACATTGTATTGATAATGGATGTTTAGTCGTCGACGGACATTGTATAAGAACAATCCATGCTGAAATGAACGCTATTATTCAGTGCGCAAAATTGGGTGTATCTTCAGAAGATGCAACAATATATGTAACACACTTTCCTTGTTTAAACTGTACTAAATCTATAATACAAGCTGGCATTAAACAAATTTATTATGCAGACGATTATCACAATCATACATATGCGATTCAGTTATTAGAACAATCAGGTGTTCATTTTGAAAGAATTGATTTCCACCCTGAAGATATTGTGAAATATTTAAAATAATAGGTTACGCAGCGTTATGTATTTCTACTTAGCCTTATATTTATTATCAGGTATTTTAATTGTCTTTAATATTTATATCGGGATGATATTTTTAAGTATAGTCATGCTAAGTTGTATGATCAAATTGAAATCATATAGAATTGCGATACTTGGTATTATCTTTGTCGTAATTGGTTATTTAATTTTACCGTCAATACAACTACCACAATTGGATTCGTTTAATCATGAAAAGCGTAACAAAGCACCGTTACATGATTTTATAGAATTTAAAGATGATATGGTAATTGACGGTGATTTATTTAAATCAATTGCTCAACAAAAAGGTAAAACTTATCAAGTTTATTACACAATTAAATCTAAAGAAGAAAAAGATAAAATCCTTAATAACTTACCTTTATTTAAAAAATGTGAAGTTTATTATGATTATAGTGACCCTTTACCTAATACTAATAGTTTGAAGTTTAACTATAAAGAATATCTTATCCAACAAGATATTGAAGGCATCATTAAAATTAAACAACCGTTTCTCAAATCTTGTATTAATAGTAAATTGAATCTTTTAGAAAAATTGCAGTTTCATAGGGAACATCTTATTTTAAATTTAAAAAAGTTAAATTCAGAATATATTGAAGATATTATTGCATTGACTTTAGGCGAAACGAAGTATTTATCTAGCGAACGAATTGAAGAATTAAAACATTTAGGTATATACCACTTGTATGCAGTAAGTGGTTCACATGTTGCTTTACTCAGTGTGTTTTTGTTTAATATATTGTTGAAATTTAAGCTAAGATATCATCAGGCAGAACTGATTATTTTTATTTTATTACCTATATATGCAGTATTAACAGGATTAAGCCCAAGTGTTATTAGAGCAGTAGCTGTTGTAATGTTATATCTTGTGATTAAAAAGTTTACACGTCTTGATTCACTACAAATTCTTTCAATTACCTTTATTTTGTCTGTCATGTATAAACCGTTTATAATTTATGACATAGGTTTTCAATTATCTTATTTAGTTTCTACATTTTTACTACTTACTATCCCCATTATTAAAACATTTCATTTCATTTATAAACTAATATGTATTAACTTAATAGCTCAAATTTCTACTTTTCCTATTCTTATTATGCATTTTAATACTTTTCAATGGTTAGGTTTATTAACCAACTTCTTTTTTATTCCTTGGTTTGAATTAATATTATTCCCTCTAGTTATGATTTTTTTGATTATCTATGTAACAATCGGCTTTGTACCTAATATTTTGATATATTTAACAGATTTAATGTTAAGTATAACTATTGATATTATACAAATAATAAATAATTTCAATATAGAAGATATTGTAGTAAGGAATCTTTCTCATATATCGTATTTTCTAATATTTATTATTTGTGTGATGATAAGTATGTATATTCTTAAAAAGAAAATTTTTAAAGCTATTATTATTTTTATATTAGTTATTATAACTGTAACTTATGATTTTAAAGAAGATAGAGTGATATTAAGGTTTTTGGATGTGGGACAAGGGGATGCAATGGTTTCATATCATAAAGATACAAATCAAATTGTAATGATAGATACAGGCGGTAAAATGTTATCAAATAAAAAAGACTGGCAAATCAAAGATAATGAACTTTCTTATACAAAGTCTGTATTAATACCTGAACTTCATGAAAAAGGCATTCGAAAAATCGATTATTTAATTGTATCACATCCACATTTAGATCATATGGGAGAACTAGAAGAATTAAGCCAAAAAATAAAAATTAAAAATCTAATAATAAATAAAAGAACTTGGGATAACAAAGAATTGAAGTTACTAATTAGTAGCTTTGAACAAAAAGGAATAACTATTATTGATAGTGTAGGGTTGAAAAATATAAAAGTAGGTAAAGCGATTTATAGGTTTTATAATCAAGATACAAAAAGTCATCCTGATAAAAATGAAAATTCAATCATAACGGAATTAGAAGTTTACAATAAGAAGATAATTTCTACAGGAGATGCAACGCAGAATAATGAACGAACAGTTTTAAATAAAATTGATCATCAATATGATATTTTAAAAGTCGGACATCATGGTAGTTCAACGAGTTCAACTGAAGAATTTTTATCTCGAGTGAAACCTAGGTTATGTATTATAAGTGCTGGTAGAGGAAATAAATATGGCTTACCTAAAAAAGTAACTATTAAAAAACTTCAAAACCATAAATGTAAAATATTAAACACGCAAGATATAGGGGGAATAACCATCACATTGACTAAAGCTGGGATATCAACAACTAATGGTTTATACGATTACAATAAATCAGGCTGAGACATTATTATGTCCCAGCCTTGATTAAAAAATATAAATATGTACTATTAGTTAGGTAGTAAGCTGAATACTTGAGCAATGATATAAATCGCTGCTAAAAATAAGAAGCCTACAATAAAACCTAATCCAGAGTCTTTAACGTCATTGTTACGCCCTTGAGTATTTTCACCTTCAAATCTGTTCATATGACTCCCTCCTATACTTACATTCATTATATGATAATAAGCTTAAAAATGCTATACTTAATTAGAACTTTATAAGAGAGGAAGACTTATTTTGAAAGATAATATTGTATTAAATTATGGTGCAGTAGATGCATTAATAGAGAAAAAATCTAACGAAATTATCAATCAATATTTAAAAGAAGGGCGTGATGAATTCAATTACGCCAAATATGATTTATACGAAACACCCATTTCTAATGCAATAGAAGAAGCGTTAACTTTACCTTTCCTCTCAGACAAGAAAGTTGTTCATATTAAAAATGCTTACTTATTTACAGGTGAAAAAGTGAATAATAGCATTAACCATAGTACTGATGCTTTACTTGAATTTATAGAGCAATATGATGGAGATACGCTAGTAGTTTTTGATGTAAGTAACGAAAAATTAGACGAAAGAAAGAAACTCGTAAAAACTGTTAAAAAGAATGCAACACTAAATAAAATAGAGCAAATGTCAGAACAAGAAATGAAACAATGGATTAAGTCATATTTAAATGAGCAGTATAAAGACATTAAAGAAGACGCACTCGTCGCATTTTTAGAGTTAACTGGTATTCAATTTAATATTATACATGCAGAATTAGAAAAATTAATTTTATTTATTGGTGATGAACCAGTTATTAATAAAAAAGATGTTACTGAAATAGTTAGCCGTTCTCTTGAACAAAATGTATTTTTATTAACGGAGTATATACAAAAAGGAAAAAAAGAGAAGTCTATTGAATTGCTAAAAGATTTAATAAATTTGAAAGAAGAGCCTATTAAGTTGTTAGCATTAATAACAAGTAATTATAGATTGTACTATCAATGTAAAATATTAGCCGGCAAAAGTTACAGTGAGCAACAAATTGCTAAAACAATAGGAGTACATCCTTATAGAGTGAAACTAGCCTTAAGAATTATAAGAAATTTATCTTTAGAAAGACTGTTAAAGACGATAGATATATGTGCTGATACTGACTATGAATTAAAATCTTCATACATGGATAAAGTTTTAATTTTAGAGTTGTTTATCTTGAAAATTTAAAAATAAAAAAGCTACAGATGAACTGTAGCTTTTGTTAATTAGTTAGCTTTAGACATTAAGCTAGATTTAATTCTGTTAGCTTTATTTGAATGAATTAAGTTCTTTTTAGAAGCTTTATCAACTTTTTTGATAGCTAATGAAACTAATTCACCTTTGTTATCAGCATTATTTTCGATAGCAGTTCTTGCAGATTTAACAGCTGAACGCATATCATTTTTTTGTGAAATGTTTGCAGCGTCTTTCTTTTCAGTTACAGAAACACGTTTAATTGCAGATTTAATGTTTGGCATGAGAGTCACCTCCTAAATATGTTGTCCGTGATCAAATAATTTGATTGCAACAAAAAATATTTTATCAAATGTACGCCTTAAGTGCAATCATTATTTACATATTCCTTATAAAGCTTAACACTTTATGAACAGTTTGGTAATTGGTTTGCATTTATTCTATAAAGAAGGTATCATATCAAAGATGCTACTTACATCTGAAGATGTAAAATTAACGAGAAAGTTGGAGTTCAAATGGACAGAATGAAACGCCTAGAGCGCCAAAAGAAAATAAGAAACTTTTCTATTATTGCTCATATTGATCATGGAAAATCAACATTAGCTGATAGAATTTTGGAAAATACGAAAAGTGTTGAGACGAGAGATATGAAGTCTCAATTATTAGATTCAATGGATTTAGAAAGAGAACGTGGTATAACTATCAAATTAAACGCTGTTCAATTAAATTATACAGCGAAAGATGGGGAAACATACATACTACATTTAATTGATACACCGGGACACGTCGATTTTACTTATGAAGTATCACGTTCATTAGCTGCATGTGAAGGGGCTATTCTAATCGTAGATGCAGCTCAAGGTATCGAAGCACAAACTTTAGCAAACGTTTATCTTGCTTTAGACAATGACTTAGAGTTGATTCCAGTAATAAACAAAATCGATTTACCTGCAGCTGAACCGGAAAGGGTAAAGCAAGAAGTTGAAGATGTTATTGGTTTAGATGCGAGCGATGCGGTACTTGCAAGTGCGAAAGCTAATATTGGTATAGAAGAAATATTAGAGAAAGTCGTTGAAATAGTACCACCACCAGAAGGTGACCCAGAAAATCCACTACAAGCATTAATATTTGATTCTACTTACGATGCTTATAGAGGTGTAATTTCTTCAATTAGAATAGTTGAAGGGTCAGTTAAAGCCGGAGACAAAATTCAAATGATGTCCACAGGTAAAACTTTTGAAGTTGCGGAAGTAGGTATTAATACACCTAAACCATTACCAGTTGAAACTTTATCAGTAGGTGATGTTGGATATATAATTGCATCTATTAAAAACGTTGCTGATTCTGACGTAGGTGATACGATAACAAATGCTGACAGACCTGCAGACAAACCACTTCAAGGTTATAAGAAAATGAATCCAATGGTATTCTGTGGGCTTTATCCAATAGACAATAGTAAATATAATGACTTAAGAGAAGCTTTAGAAAGACTTCAATTGAATGATGCTTCTTTAGAATTTGAGGCAGAAACATCTCAAGCATTAGGCTTTGGGTTCAGAACTGGATTTTTAGGATTATTACACATGGAAATCATACAAGAAAGAATTGAACGTGAATTTAACATTGAATTAATAGCAACTGCACCTTCAGTTATTTACGAATGTGAATTAACAGATGGAGAGAAAGTTGAAATTGATAACCCTTCACAATTCCCAGATCCACAAAAAATCAACACGATTTATGAACCGTATGTTAAAGCGACTATGATGGTACCAAGTGACTATGTAGGAGCAGTAATGGAATTATGTCAGAAAAAACGTGGTAATTTCGTTACAATGGATTATTTAGATGATATTCGAGTGAATATTATTTATGAAATTCCTTTATCTGAAGTTGTATTTGATTTCTTTGATCAATTGAAGTCTAATACGAAAGGTTATGCTTCTTTCGACTATGAATTAATCGGATATCAAGAAAGTAAACTTGTGAAAATGGATATCTTATTAAATGGAGACCAAGTAGATGCGTTAAGCTTTATTGTGCATAAAGAATTTGCTTACGAAAGAGGTAAAGCAATTGTAGATAAACTTAAAACATTAATTCCTAGACAACAATTTGAGGTGCCAGTTCAAGCAGCAATTGGTAATAAAATAGTAGCACGTACAAACATAAAATCTATGGGTAAAAATGTATTAGCAAAATGTTACGGTGGTGACATTAGTCGTAAACGTAAATTACTTGAAAAACAAAAAGCCGGTAAAGCTAAGATGAAGTCAGTCGGAAACGTTGAGATTCCACAAGATGCATTCCTAGCAGTACTGAAAATGGATGAAGATTAAACAAGAAACAGCTGCGTTTAAGTAGCTGTTTTTATTTTTAAAGGAGGATTTAAATGGCTAAAAGTGTATATATTCATATACCTTTCTGCGTTAGAATTTGTACTTATTGTGATTTTAATAAGTTTTTTATAGCCAATCAGCCTGTTGATGAATATTTAGATTGCTTAATAAAAGAAATGTCTACTCGCAAAGATAAAGTTGTAGAAACAATTTTTGTTGGAGGTGGGACGCCAACAGCATTATCAGAAGTTCAATTAGAAAAACTACTAATATCAATAAATGATTTATTTACTGTAACTGATGAATATACATTTGAAGCAAACCCGGATGAACTAACTGAAGGTAAAATTCAACTTTTAAAAAAATATGGTGTTAATAGGTTATCACTTGGAGTGCAAACTTTTGATGATGGTTTATTAGAAATTTTAGGACGTACACATCATAGTGACGATATTGAAAAAGCAGTTAAGTTATCTAGAAAACATAATATAGGCTCAGTTAGTTTAGATTTAATGTTTCACTTACCTGGTCAAACGTTGAAACAATTTGATGAATCAATAGATAAAGCATTATCACTTGATGTTGACCACATTTCAAGCTATGCACTTATACTTGAACCTAAAACTCAATTCTATAATTTATATAGAAAAGGAAAATTAAAATTACCTAATGAAGATTTAGGTGAAGAAATGTATCAACACTTACAAAATAAATTAAAAAAATCACCTCTACATCAATATGAAATATCTAATTTTTCTAAAGTAGGCCATGAATCACTTCATAACAAAGTATATTGGAAGAATGAAGAATATTATGGTTTCGGAGCTGGCGCACACGGATATATAAACGGTGTGAGATATAGTAATATTAATCCGGTTAATCAATATATAAATAAACTAACTAATGGAGAAATGCCTGTACTGCAAAATAGTGAAGTTACATTGAAAGAGCAAATGGAAGAGCAAATGTTCTTAGGCTTACGCATGACTGAAGGTGTTTCAAAATCTAGATTTTATAAAAAATTTGATCAAACGATTGAAGAAGTATTTGGTCAAAAGGTTAATAATTTATTGGAAAATGGTTTGTTAAATGAAAATGAAGATTATTTATACTTAAGTGAACGTGGTCAAATCATTGGTAACGAAGTATTTGAGCAGTTTTTATTAACTTAAATAAAAGAATGAAAAATCTTTCAAAAATTCGAGGGTTTAATGTTGACTTACTTTGACCAATTTGATAAATTATAATTAGCACTTGGATAGATAGAGTGCTAATCGAGGTGATAACATGATTACTGAGAGACAATTACAAATACTAAATGTAATTGTTGAGGATTATGTTGAGTTAGGCCAGCCAATTGGTTCTAAGTCGATTATTGAAAGGCATCAATTGCCTATAAGCCCAGCAACAGTTAGAAATGAGATGAAACAATTAGAAGAATTAGAACTCCTCGAGAAGACACATACTTCATCAGGAAGAGTTCCTTCTGAAAAAGGAATTAGACATTATGTTGACCAATTACTAAAGGTTAAATCACGTAGTAAACAATCAATAGACTGGTTCAACCAATTTTATGATGATAATCAATATGATGTTAATGCAATGCTAAAATGGTTAGCTTTGGAAATATCCAATCGCTCTCATTATACGACTGTTGTATTAGGACCCAATAAATTTTCAAGACATATTTTTGAAATTCATTTCGTTAGAGTGAACCCTAATCATTTAATGAGTGTTATCGTTTTTGCAGATGGATATGTAGAGAAAGTTCATTTACAAATTTCTAAACTCATAACACATGAACAAATAGAAAAGTTTATGAATTACTTGAATCTACATTTTAAGCAAAATACTTTATCTACATTGATAAACACGTTAGAATCATTAACGTTGTCATTTATTGATCAACAATTTATAAATAATTTTAAGTACGCACTAATTACACAAATTAATGATCAAAATGAAGAAATGTTTTTAGGTGGAAAAATGCACTTGATTGAGGCGTTAAACGTTTCGAATGTGTCCATGATACAGTCAATTTTAAAGTATCTGGAATCTGAACGAATTGCCCAATTTTTAAACGAAACAGCTAATGATTCCATTAGCGTAAACATTGGACAAGAAATTAATCAGGACTTAGAAGGTATTTCAATAGTAAGTACAAGTTATGAGATTTCGGGAGATATAAGCGGTCATTTAGCCGTTATAGGTCCAACTGCAATGCATTACAATAAAGTGATTCAACTTTTGAATCATTTTTAAATAAGGAAAGAAAATGGAGGGCATGAAATGACGGAAGAAAATCAAAATGAAAAATTCGACGAGTCGTCTGAACAATCTCAAAACGTTGCCACTGAAGAAACTAATGGTAACGAAAATGAAGAAGTTGAAAATGTAGAAGAGGTTGAAGAGACTGAAAAAACAGTCGAAATTCCGGAAACTGAACTCGAACAATTAAAAGAAAAATTAAACGAAGAAGAAGAAAAATACTTACGTTTGTATGCTGAGTTTGAAAATTACAAGCGTAGAATGAAACAAGAAGCTAGTGTGGCGAAAGATTACCAAGCACAACGTGTTTTAACAGATGTGTTGCCAGCATTGGATAACATGGATCGCGCACTAAAACAAGAAGGCGAATCAGAAGATTTCGTATCATTTAAAAAAGGTGTACAAATGGTTTATGATGACTTATTGAGATCATTAAAAGAAAATGGTCTAGAAGAAATTGAGTCAGAGAATAAAGAATTTGATCCAACTGTACATCAAGCAGTTATGCAAGATAGCAATCCTGATTTTGAATCAGGTGTTATTACTGAAGAACTACAAAGAGGTTACAAATTAAAAGAACGCGTTTTAAGACCAGCAATGGTTAAAGTAAATGAATAATTAATTGAATTTAAAACGCAAATAAATAATTGGAGGAATTTTCTTATGAGTAAAGTAATAGGTATAGACTTAGGTACAACAAATTCAGTAGTATCAGTATTAGAAGGTGGAGAACCTAAAGTTATTCAAAACCCTGAAGGTAACAGAACTACACCATCAGTAGTAGCATTTAAAGACGGTGAAACTCAAGTAGGTGAAGTTGCTAAGCGTCAAGCAGTAACAAACCCTAATACAATTCAATCAGTAAAACGTCATATGGGTACTGATTACAAAGAAAAAGTAGAAGATAAAGAGTATACTCCACAAGAAATTTCAGCAATGATTCTACAAAATCTTAAATCAACAGCAGAAAGTTATTTAGGCGAAAACGTAACTAAAGCAGTAATCACAGTTCCAGCTTACTTTAATGACTCTGAACGTCAAGCAACTAAAGACGCTGGTAGAATCGCTGGCTTAGAAGTAGAACGTATTATTAACGAGCCAACTGCAGCAGCTTTAGCATACGGTTTAGATAAAACAGAGCAAGATCAAAAAGTACTTGTATTTGACCTTGGTGGCGGTACATTTGACGTGTCTATTCTAGAATTAGGCGACGGTGTATTCGAAGTATTAGCAACTGCTGGTGACAATAAACTTGGTGGTGACGATTTTGACGACGTTATCATTCAATATTTAGCTGAAGAATTCAAAAAAGAAAATGGCATTGATTTATCACAAGATAAAATGGCTTTACAACGTCTAAAAGACGCTGCAGAAAAAGCTAAGAAAGATTTATCAGGTGTATCTTCAACACAAATTTCATTACCATTTATCTCAGGTGGCGCTAATGGCCCATTACACTTAGAAACTACTTTAACTAGAGCTAAATTCGAAGCTTTAACTAGTGAATTAGTAGAAAAAACTATGGGTCCAACTAGACAAGCTATGAAAGATGCTGGATTATCTAATTCAGATATCGATGAAGTAATTCTAGTAGGTGGTTCTACTCGTATACCAGCTGTACAAGATGCAATTAAAAAAGAAATCGGTAAAGATCCTAACAAAGGTGTTAACCCAGATGAAGTAGTAGCAATGGGTGCTGCTATTCAAGGTGGCGTTATAACTGGTGATGTTAAAGACGTTGTATTATTAGACGTAACACCATTATCATTAGGTATTGAAACAATGGGTGGCGTTTCTACAGTATTAATCGAAAGAAACACAACTATCCCAACATCTAAATCTCAAGTATTCTCTACAGCAGCTGATAACCAACCAGCGGTAGACATTCACGTATTACAAGGTGAGCGTCAATTAGCAGCTGATAACAAAACACTTGGTAGATTCCAATTAACTGATATACCACCAGCTCCACGTGGTGTACCTCAAATCGAAGTATCATTCGATATCGACAAAAACGGTATTGTAAATGTTACAGCTAAAGATTTAGGTACTAATAAAGAACAAAAAATCACAATCGAATCTAGTTCTTCACTATCAGACGATGAAATCGACCGTATGGTTAAAGACGCAGAGAAAAATGCGGAAGAAGACAAAAAACGTCGTGAAGAAATCGATTTAAGAAACGAAGCAGACCAAATGGTATTCACTGTAGATAAAACATTATCTGACTTAGGTGATAATGTTGACGAAAGTGAAAAAACTAAAGCTGAAGATGCTAAAGAAGAATTGAAAAAAGCATTAGAAGGCGACGATATTGAAGATATCAGAACTAAAAAAGATGCTCTTGAAGAAATCGTTCAACAATTATCAGTGAAAATGTATGAACAAGCTGCTCAAGCACAACAAGGTGCAGAATCAGCTGAAGGACAAGGGAATTCAGATGATGATGTAGTAGATGCAGAGTATACTGAAGTTAACGACGAAGATAAAAAACAATAATATTACTCATTAAAAAGTCAAAGTCAATGTGATTGGCTTTGGCTTTTTTAATTCAAGTTTTTCTAGTAATATATCAATGTGTAAAGGAGAGATTTTTTTGGCTAAAAGAGATTACTATGAAGTACTCGGTGTATCTAAAGATGCTTCACAAGATGAAATTAAAAAAGCTTATAGAAAATTATCAAAAAAGTATCACCCAGATATAAACCATGAAGAAGGTGCTGACGCCAAATTTAAAGAATTATCTGAAGCATACGAAATTCTTAGTGATGAAAATAAACGTGCTCAATATGATAGATTTGGACATAATGCATCACAACAAGGATTTGGTGGAGGATCACAAGGATTTGGAGGTCAAGACTTCTCTGGCTTTGGTGGATTCGAAGATATATTTGGTTCATTCTTTGGTGGCGGTGCAAGAAGAGATCCTAATGCACCGAGACAAGGTGATGACTTACAATATAGCATGACGTTATCTTTCGAAGAAGCAGTATTTGGTACTGAAAAAGATATTACAGTTCGTAAAGATGTAGAATGTGATACTTGTCATGGTAATGGTGCTAAACCAGGAACTAAGAAGAAAACATGTTCATATTGTAATGGACAAGGTCATGTAACAGTAGAACAAAATACAATTCTTGGTAGAATGCAAACGCAAAAAGTTTGTCCTGAATGTAATGGTACTGGACAAGAATTTGAAGAGAAATGTCCAGATTGTCACGGTAAAGGTACTCAAAATAAAAAAGTTACAATCAAAGTTAAAGTACCAGCAGGTGTAGATAATGATCAACAAATTCGTTTAGCAGGCAAAGGTGGACCAGGTGTTAATGGTGGTCCAGCAGGTGATTTATATGTGGTATTTAGAGTTAGACCTCATGATAAATTCAAACGTGATGGAGACGATATATTCTACGACTTAAATCTATCATTCCCTCAAGCAGCATTAGGTGATGAAGTAACTGTTCCGACATTAAATGGCAGCGTGGCACTAACAGTACCTGCAGGAACACAAACTGGTAAGCAGTTCAGATTACGTGAAAAAGGTATTCAAAATGTTCATGGTTATGGTAAAGGTGATTATTTCGTAACTGTAAAAGTTGTAACACCGGATAAATTAACAGAACGTCAAGAAGAATTACTACGTGAATTCGCTGAAATTGGTGGAGAAACATTAACAGAACAACCTTCAAGTTTAAAAGATAGAGCTAAAAAGTTCTTTAAAGGAGAATAGCCCGTGAATTGGATTGAGTATTCTATAATGATAAATGAAGAATCAGAACCTGTCGTAACAGCACTATTAAATGAATTAGGTGCAAATGGTGTTGTTATTGAAGATTCATCTGAACTAGATAAAGAACACGTCGATGTTTATGGTGAAATATATGAATTAAATCCTGATGATTACCCAGATCATGATATTAGAGTGAAATGTTATTTTAGTGAACTAGTATTTACTGAATCGCTAGAACAAGAAATAAAAAATACAATTTCAAATATTGATGGTATTAAACCGGAAGTATTGGCTTTTTCAAAGACAGTCATTCAAGAATCAGACTGGGAAAATGAATGGAAGAATTATTTTCATCCTTTTAAAGCTTCAGAATGCTTTGCGATTGTTCCTAGTTGGGAAGAATATGAAAACACTGATGACAGTTTATGTATAGAACTTGATCCAGGGATGGCTTTTGGTACGGGAGATCATCCAACTACAAGTATGTGTTTAAGACACATAGAAGAAGTTGTAGAGCCAAATCATAAAGTGATTGATGTTGGTACCGGCTCAGGCATTTTAAGCATTGGGTGCTATTTATTAGGCGTTAAATCTATCAAAGCTATTGATTTAGATGACTTAGCTGTTAAAGTTGCTAAAGAAAACTTTGAAAAAAATCATTGCGAAAATAGTATAAAAGTTGAGACTGGGAATTTATTAACAGAAGAAACTGAGCAATACGATGTTATTATTGCAAATATTTTAGCGCATGTTATAGATTTAATGATAGAAGATAGTTACGATAGACTTAACGATGGTGGTTTCTTTATAACATCTGGCATCATTGATGAGAAATGCGATGAAATCACTAATAGATTAACCGAAGTTGGTTTTAAAATTGAGAAAGTTTTAAAAGAAAACGGCTGGGTTTCAATAAGAGCTAGAAAGTAGGAGAACAATGCAAAGATACTTCTTACTTGAAAACGCTGAGTTAAATCAGCGTTTTTTTCTACATAATAACGAAGACATACACCATATAAAAAATGTAATGAGAATGACAGTTGATGATGAGATTATCATCACTTTTAATGATCAAAAATCGATGATTTGCAAAATTATAGATTTTCATGAACAAAATATAGAAGTACTGACATTAGAAGACACGACGAGACAGACAGAATTACCTGTCGAGATTTCAATCGCTAGCGGATTAATAAAAGGCGATAAATATGAGTGGATGATTCAAAAAGCAACAGAAATGGGCGCACACCATTTTATTGCTGTTCAATCTGAACGTTCTGTAGTTAAATTAGATCATAAAAAGCAGTCTAAAAAGATTGATAGATGGCAAAAAATCATTAAAGAAGCAAGTGAGCAAAGCATGCGTTTGACTATCCCAGATATCAGGTATATGTCGAATTTTAATTCTGTTTGTGATATTATAAATGAATATGATTATGTATTAATAGCTTATGAAGAAGAAGCTAAACGTGGGGGAACAAGTAATTTACATCAAATTGGTTCTAACTTAAAAAAGGGACAAAAAGTTTTAATCATCTTTGGGCCAGAAGGTGGACTTTCTGAAAAAGAAGTTGCTTTATTTGAAGATGGATATAACATAAGTCTAGGACCGAGAATATTAAGGGCTGAAACCGCTCCATTGTATGCTTTAGCTGCTTTAAGCTATCAATTAGAATTAATGAGGTGAATATAGTTGGCTACAGTAGCATTCCATACTTTAGGTTGTAAAGTTAACCATTATGAAACTGAAGCAATTTGGCAATTATTTAAGGAAAATGATTACGAAAGAGTAGAGTTTGAAACAAACGCTGATGTATTTATTATAAATACTTGTACAGTGACTAACACAGGAGACAAGAAGAGTAGACAAGTTATAAGAAGAGCTATTCGTAAAAACCCTGATGCAGTAGTATGTGTAACAGGTTGTTATGCGCAAACATCTCCAGCAGAAATCATGGCGATACCAGGGGTAGACATCGTTGTAGGTACTCAAGATCGTCATAAGTTAATTTCTTATATTGAAGACTATAAGACAAGCAGACAGCCAATAAATGGTGTTGGAAACATCATGAAGAATAGAAAATATGAAGAACTAGAAGTACCTTATTTCACTGACCGAACTCGTGCTTCATTAAAAATTCAAGAAGGCTGTAATAATTTCTGTACTTTTTGTATTATTCCATGGGCTAGAGGATTAATGCGTTCAAGAGATCCTAAACAAGTAGTTAGCCAAGCGACAACACTTGTAAATTCAGGATATAAAGAAATCGTATTAACTGGTATTCACACAGGTGGATATGGTGAAGATTTAAAAGATTATAACTTAGCGCAATTATTACGTGATTTAGAAGAAGTAGAAAACTTAGAAAGAATTAGAATTTCTTCTATAGAAGCGAGTCAATTAACAGATGAAGTTATCGATGTTATCGATAAATCTACAAAAGTCGTAAGGCATTTGCATATTCCATTACAATCCGGTTCTGATTCTGTATTGAAACGTATGAGAAGAAAATATACTATGGCTCATTTTTCAGAAAGACTACAAAAACTTCATAAAGCATTACCTGGTTTAGCAGTAACAAGTGATGTTATAGTTGGTTTCCCAGGTGAAACTGAAGAAGAATTCCAAGAAACTTATGATTTCATAGTTAAGCATCAATTCTCTGAACTGCATGTTTTCCCATATTCAATGAGAACAGGTACACCTGCAGCAAGAATGACAGATCAAGTAGATGAAGACATTAAAAATGACCGTGTTCATAGACTTATAGAACTATCAAATCAACTTGCAAAAGATTATGCATCAAAATTCGACCAAACTGTATTAGAAGTCATTCCTGAAGAAAAAGGCTCTAAAGATGGTAAATTAGTTGGTTATGCAGATAATTACATGAAGATAGAATTTGATGGAGATGAATCTCTAATTGGAGAATTAGTAAAAGTTAAAGTAATAGAACCAGGTTATCCAATTAATAAAGGAAAACTTGTAAAAGTAATCAATCATGCAACAAATAAAGACGAAAGATTAGTTGCATATTAAGATTCATTGCAAATGATTATTGACTTAAAAAATGACTTATTTTATAATGTTTAAGTACATAGTAATATATTTACTATGTAACTGACATATAAAGCTTTGTTGATATTTGGAGGGAGGGAAATACAGATGTCTAAAACAGTAGTTCGTAAAAACGAATCAATCGAAGATGCATTACGTCGCTTTAAACGTACAGTTTCAAAAAGCGGTACGATTCAAGAAGTGCGTAAACGTGAGTTCTATGAGAAACCTAGCGTTAAACGTAAGAAGAAATCAGAAGCAGCTCGCAAACGTAAATTTAAATAATTAATTTTCTATTGAACTCCCTCAAAGAATATTAATTAATTATAATGAAATCTATTTGCGTAAATTAAATGTTAAAGCAGTCCGAGACCTATAGGTTTCGGACTGCTTTTTTATATAGGCAATAGCTGACTTAAGTAAAATATAAATATATCAAGCTTTTTCAATCCTATTCATGGGTATAAGATATTTTTAGAAAAAATTGAAAATAAAAAAATTTCTATAAAATATTTAGAATAAAAGATATATACGTTTTAGTTCACTGGTGATTTATTGTATAATGAAATAGAGGGGTGGTAATATTGACATCAGCGTATGAATACATACTTATGTTTATTCAAAACAACATAAATTTAGGTATTGTTTCAAGTCAAAGTGTTTCTTCATTTGGTGACTTTATATCTTCGCCAATTATTACATTGATTTTGACTTGTATTATTTTTCTAGGCGCACTTTATCAACTATATTCAGAACGTATAAACTTTGCCGGCATTGCAAGTTTTATATGTACACTTATATTTTTTATAGGTTTTGTAATAGTTGATGAAATTAGTTTAATGTCCGTTTTATTGTTTTCAATTGGTGTTATTTTAGTCATTATTGAATTATTTGTTGTAGGCGCTGTACTTGGTATCCTTGGTTTTATTGCAATTATCGGCAGTTTTATATTAGTTGGTGATAATTTATTAATCATGGGCGCTATTATTGCAGTTGCTTTAATTTTAACAACTATAGAGTGGGTGATATTAGTGAAAGGTTTTAATCGAAAAATACCATTCTTTGAAAAAGTCATTCTTAGAGATTCTACAAACAAAGAGTCAGGTTATACATCACATGATGATAGAAGTCATTTAATTGGTAAAGTGTGTACAACTTTTACAGCGTTGAGACCCTCAGGTATTATCCTTGTTGATGATGATAGAATAGATGCTGTTTCTGATGGTAATTTTATTCAAAAAGACCAACAAGTTAAAATTGTACAGGTTGAAGGTACAAGAGTAGTCGTAAGAGAAATTTAAATTAAGGAGAGTTGCATATGTTATCAGGTTTAATCGCCATAATCATTATTGCGGTAATTGTTATTGTATTACTTATGATTCTATTCTCGTTTGTACCAGTTGGATTATGGATTTCAGCTGTAGCTGCAGGCGTTAAAGTAGGAATAGGAACATTAGTCGGGATGCGTTTAAGACGTGTTTCACCAAGACGAGTTATTAATCCGTTAATTAAAGCACATAAAGCAGGTTTAGCATTAACTACAAATCAATTAGAATCTCACTATTTAGCTGGAGGTAATGTTGATAGAGTAGTAGATGCGATTATTGCAGCACAAAGAGCTGAGATTAACTTAGCATTTGAACGTGGTGCAGCTATCGATTTAGCTGGTCGTGACGTTCTAGAAGCTGTACAAATGTCAGTTAACCCTAAAGTAATTGAAACACCATTTATTTCTGGTGTTGCTATGAACGGTATTGAAGTTAAAGCGAAAGCTAGAATTACTGTTAGAGCAAATATTGATCGCTTAGTTGGTGGTGCTGGTGAAGATACAATCATCGCACGTGTTGGTGAAGGTATTGTATCAACAATTGGTTCAAGTAAACACCATACGAAAGTACTTGAAAATCCAGACAGTATTTCACAAACAGTGTTAAGTAAAGGTTTAGATTCAGGTACAGCATTTGAAATCTTATCTATAGATATCGCAGACGTGGATATCGGTAAAAACATCGGTGCAGATCTTCAAACTGAGCAAGCACTTGCAGATAAAAATATTGCACAAGCTAAAGCTGAAGAACGTCGTGCAATGGCTGTAGCTACAGAACAAGAAATGAAAGCACGTGTACAAGAAATGCGTTCTAAAGTTGTTGAATCTGAAGCTGAAGTACCTCTTGCAATGGCTGAAGCACTTAAATCAGGCAATATCGGCGTTAAAGATTATTATAATTTAAAAAATATAGAAGCTGATACTGGTATGAGAGAAGCTATAAATAAGAGTACTAATCCACAAGACGCAAATTCACCGAACGAATAAGAGAGGTGATTTAAATGGAGATAGGCATTATAATCTTTGTTATTTGGATTATTATTAGTGTGATTAGTGGCATAGTTGAAAATGGCGCTAAAAATAAAAAGAAAAAGCAAAATACTCAATGGCCTGCACATCCAAATCCGAGTAAAAAGCCAGTCCAAAGACAAGCTAGTAATCAAGTGGATAATGCTCAACTAGAATTACAAGAATTAGTTAAAAAGTTCTATTCCTATAAAGAAAAGGCTGAAACTAGTTCGACTGATCGAATGTCTAACCACTATAAACAATTAGCTAAACAACTATCCACTCATCTAGAGAAACAAGGGATAGATGTTGAGCAAGTAAATACAAAGCAAAATAATAGTGAAACTCAGCCACAAACTCAAAGCCAAGCTCAGTCAACAGATGCTCATGAAAATGAATTGATTAATAAAAGAAAAGAAGAAATTCATAAAAATAAACCAAAGCGTCAAAAAGAAGCAATCAAAAATTTATTAGAATTTAGTAAAGAAGAAAAACAATCTTTATCTAAAGTTCAACAGGAAAGCTTTGAAAAACTTGAAGAAGAAGCTAATGAGATTATTCATAATACTCAACTTTCTGAAAGAACTAGAAGAACGATGGTTAAACAACTCTACTTAAATAGTAAACATAAATTTAATGATGAAGCTGTAAATATTGACGAGAACAATGTTGTTAATGGTATTATTTGGTCAGAAATTCTTAAAAGACCAGAGGGCATCAAATAAGTTGAATAGCTAGAGATTAACATTTATTAGAGTAGCATAACTCAGGGGAAATTCTTACAACTAGAATTTTCTCTGAGTTTTTATTTTGATAATACCTTTAGTTTTTATTCACAAATTGTAGATTTAGAATTACAATAAACTTAGTAAGAACAAAGGTGTGATAAAAATGATATTTAAAAAGAAACTAAGTGTTTCATCTATAATGATATCAATTTTGCTATTTTTAATATCTTTAATTCCGTTACTTATAAGTAATAAATTACTAATTTTTATTACTTTTGTTCTAGTGTTTTTAATTATAATTAATATACTTCTAGAGAGATATAGTGTAAAAGAACACTTCTTGACTATACGTAGAGGTCTTTTCAAAAAAACATATAATATATTTAATATTGAACAGTTAAATATGGCGAAATCTATCGAAGGAAATAGTATGATAGAAATAGTATACAAAGGAGAAATTATAGAAAAAGTTTCTCCAATAGAAGAAAGAGAATTTATTATTACATTAATTCGAATCAATCCGAATATTAAGTTAAATAATAGTAATAGGTTACGTGAATTTCAAAAAATAAATAAAATGATTAAATCACAGGAAAACTTAAATAATATTCAAAATAAAGTGCATAAGATTGCACGTTAGACAAAGGTTTGGTACATTTAAAGTGGTGACAATTCAACTAATAAAGGAGTTATTTAATGCCTACACTAATTCAAATCGAGAGTATGGATCAAGCTCAAGCATTACTAGGTAATGGAGATGAGCATATAAAATATATTGAAGAAGAACTCGAGGTGGATATTTTAACACGAGGACAAGAAATAAGTGTTCGTGGTAAACGTTTAGAAAATGTTGAAAAAGCTGAACGTGTATTAATGAATTTACTTAAAGTAATTGAAAGTGGTTCGAATATAACGATAAATGATGTACAAGCAGCAGTGAAAATGGCTGAAAAAGGTACAATTGATAAATTAGTCAATTTATACGACGAAGAAGTTGCGAAAGATAGTAATGGTAAAGTAATTAGAGCCAAAACAATGGGCCAAAGAATATATATTAATAACATTAAGAATAATGATTTAGTGTTTGGTATAGGACCAGCAGGTACCGGAAAAACATTCTTAGCTGTCGTAATGGCTGCAAGAGCGTTACGATTAGGTAAAGTTAAAAGAATCGTATTAACAAGACCAGCTGTTGAAGCTGGAGAATCTTTAGGATTCTTACCTGGCGATTTAAAAGAAAAAGTCGACCCTTATTTAAGACCACTTTATGATGGTTTGCACACTATATTAGGGACTGAGCAAACAGCGCGCTTAATAGAAAGAGGTACAATTGAAATTGCTCCTTTAGCCTATATGAGAGGGCGTACGCTTGATGACGCATTCGTTATATTAGACGAAGCCCAAAATACAACTTTACCGCAAATGAAAATGTTTTTAACAAGATTAGGTTTTGGCTCAAAAATGGTAGTCACGGGTGATAGAACACAAATTGACTTACCTAAAGGCGTTAAAAGTGGTTTAATTGAAGCGGACCAAAAGCTAAGTGGTATTAAAGGTATTGAAATTACTTACTTAGAACAAACTGATGTTGTCAGACACCCATTAGTTGGTAAAATAATTAACGCTTATGAAGAGGAGAAATAACATGTTAACAATGGATTTTATTGATGATCACAACGTCATTAATCAAGATACGAAAGAACAAATAGAATCACTATTAAAATTTGCTGCTAAAAAGGAAAAAATTGAAGAAGAAGCAGAATTATCTATTTCATTTGTCGATGAAAGCGAAATACAAGCAATCAATAGAGACTATAGAGATAAAGATAAAGTAACAGATGTTATTTCATTTTCTCTAGAAGAAGATGAACCAGAGATTGAAGGATTAGATATGCCTAGAATATTAGGTGATATCATAATTTGTTTAGAAGTTGCTAAAGAGCAAGCAGAATCATATAATCATAGCTTAAGTAGAGAATTAGGATTTTTAGCATTACATGGCTTTTTACACTTACTAGGTTATGATCATATGACAGAATCAGAAGAAAAAGAAATGTTTTCACGACAAGATGAAATTTTAACTGAGTTTGGACTTACACGTGAATAAATTTTTTAATAGGTTTAAATTTCCTGTAGTAGGACTTTTTACGATTCTAAAGAAAGATAATAATTTTTTATTTCATTTATTAATGGCACTGATTGTTATTGTTTTGAGTTTTGTTTTTAAGTTAAATATGTATGAATGGTTATTTGTTTTAATTGCCATTTTTATAGTCTTAATAACAGAAGTGCTCAATACATCAATAGAATACATTGTAGACATGTACACTGATGATTTTCATATACTAGCAAAGCACGCTAAAGATACAGCTGCTTTAGCAGTATTATTAGCATCTATTATGGCTATCATTATCGGGATAATAATATTTTTACCTAAATTGTTAAATATTTTTTAAGGGGATGGAAAATATGGAGTTTTTAAAAGAATGGTATGAAGGTGCTAGGGAAGCGCAAAAAAGAGCGTATACACCTTACTCTAAATTTAATGTAGGTGCTTATTTAATAACGAAAGACGGGAAAACATACTATGGCGCAAATATTGAGAACGCAGCCTATCCATCAACTATTTGTGCAGAACGATCAGCTTTAGTGGCGGCAATGTCAGATGGTTATAGACCTGGTGATTTCAAATGTATTACAATTACAGTTGATGCTGATGAACCTTCTTCACCATGTGGAACATGTAGACAAGTACTTAAAGAACTATGTGACGATGATATGCCAGTATTTTTAACAAATCAAACAGAAGAAAGAATTGAAACGACTGTTAATGAATTATTACCACTCGGTTTCTCAGGAAAGGATTTAGGATAAATGAGCGAATTTAAATCAGGTTTTATATCTATTATAGGTAGACCTAATGTCGGCAAATCAACATTTATGAATAAAGTTATAGGTCATAAAGTTGCGATTATGTCAGATAAAGCACAAACTACTAGAAATAAAGTACAAGGTGTATTAACAACGGATGATGCACAAATGATATTTATTGATACTCCAGGTATTCATAAACCTAAACATGCTTTAGGAGATTACATGATGAAAATAGCGAAAAACACTTTAAAAGAAGTGGATTTAATCATGTTTATGGTAAATGTTGATGAAAGCATAGGTAAAGGTGATGAATATATCATTGAGTTACTTAAACAAACTAAAACACCAGTGTTTTTAGTTTTAAATAAAATTGATTTAATACACCCTGACCAATTATTAGTTGAAATTGAAAAATATCAAAAAACTATGGAATTTGCAGAAATTGTTCCAATATCAGCTTTAGAAGGCTTAAATATTGAAACGTTATTAGCTCAATTCAAAAAATATCTTGAAGAAGGTCCAATGTATTATCCAAAAGACCAGATTTCTGATCACCCGGAACAATTTGTTGTAGCAGAATTAATCAGAGAAAAAGCTTTGCATTTGACGAATCAAGAAATACCACATGCAGTAGGTGTAAATGTCGATAAAATGACAAAAGCTGAAAATGAAAAAGTTCATGTAGAAGCAACAATTTATGTAGAACGTGATTCACAAAAAGGTATTATCATCGGTAAAGGTGGAAAAATGCTTAAAGAAATAGGTAAACGGGCACGTAGAGACATTGAAATGTTGTTAGGTTCTAAAGTTTATTTAGATTTATGGGTTAAAGTACAAAAAGATTGGCGTAATAAACCTAACTTTATTAAGCAAATGGGTTATCGCGAAGACGAGTATTAATGAGAATGGAGGCGATGATAAAGTGCTTTATAAACAAGAAGGTTTTGTCATTCGCTCTGTAGATTACGGTGAAAATAATAAAATCATTACAATTTTAAATGAACATGGTCATAAAGTTCCGCTTATGGCTAGAGGTGCAAAAAAAACAAGTCATCATTTACAAGGTGCTACTCAACCCTTTGTACATGGCTTGTTTATTTTTTCTAAATTTAAAGGAATGGGCACTTTAACTTCTGCTGACATTATTAATAGTCATAGAATGATGCAAAGTGATATATTTAAAAGCGCTTATGGTGCTTATTGCATAGAAGTAATAGATAAAGCACTTGAAGCTGAAGAGCATGATGCATTTTTCTATGAATTATTGCTAGGTGTTTTTCAAGCGGTAGAGAAGGGTGTCGACGCTGACACAATGAGTATGATTGTCGCTTTAAAATGTATGCCTAAATATGGTTATGAACCAAGGTTTAATGCATGTGTTGTAACAGGTGATATGGATCAACAACAACTTAATGCTTACAGCTTTATATATAATGGTCCCTTAAGTAATCAGGCATTAATTCATGATGAGCATGCATTTAGAATTTCAAATAGAGCATTGTATCTTATGAATTTAATGTATCAATTACCAATACAGAATTTAAATAGTTTTAAAATCAATGATGATATAAAAAAAGAAATACAAAACCTTATCGATAATATGTACGATGAATATATAGGCGTTATTTTTAAAACCAAAAAGTTAATAAAGCAACTTGAAAATTTAAAAATATAAAAACACCCCTTAAATGAGCGTTTAAATCTCATTTAAGGGGTGTATGTTTTCTAAATTAAAAATTAGAATTTAATTTTTTCCGCTAAGAAGTTTTCAACTTCATCAATTGGCATACGAATTTGTTCCATTGTATCACGGTCACGTACTGTTACTTGATTATCTTCTAATGAGTCGAAGTCGAAAGTAATACAGTAAGGTGTACCAATTTCGTCTTGTCGACGGTAACGTTTACCAATAGATTGTGATTCGTCAAAGTCGATTGCGAAGTTTGCACTTAATTTTTCATAAACTTTAATAGCGTCAGGTGATAGCTTTTTACTTAATGGTAAAATTGCTGCTTTATATGGTGCTAGAGCAGGGTGGAAATGCATTACTGTACGTTGCTCTTTTTCACCTTCGTTTTCTTCTTCATAAGCATCACATAAAAATGCTAATGTTACACGGTCTGCACCAAGTGATGGTTCAATACAATAAGGGATGTATTTTTCATTTGTTTCTTGATCGTGATAATTGAAGTCTTCACCACTGAATTCACTATGTTGTTTTAAATCATAGTCTGTTCTTGAAGCGATACCCCATAGTTCTCCCCAACCAAACGGGAATTTATATTCAATATCAGTTGTAGCATTTGAATAGTGACTTAATTCATCTTCATCATGATCACGCATTTTAGTATTTTCTTTTTTAATACCTAAATCTGTTAACCAATTTGCTGCGAAATCTTTCCAGTAATTTTGCCATTCAATTTCAGTACCTGGTTTACAGAAGAATTCTAGTTCCATTTGTTCAAATTCTCTTGTTCTGAAAATAAAGTTACCTGGTGTTATTTCATTTCTAAATGATTTACCAACTTGTCCAATACCGAATGGTAATTTTTTACGCATTGAACGCTGAACATTTTTGTAGTTAACAAAAATACCTTGTGCAGTTTCAGGACGTAAGAAAATTTCGTTTGTAGATGATTCTGTTACACCTTGGAAAGTTTTAAACATTAAATTGAATTGTCTAATGTCAGTCCAGTTAGCTGTTCCACTTTCTGGACAAGTGATACCTTTGTCTTCAATTAACTGTTTCATTTCATCAAAGCTCATGCCATCAGCAATAAAGTTCTCATCGCCTTCAACATTTTGCATGTAATCTTCAATTAGTTTATCTGCTCTATAACGAATTTTTGAATCTTTGTTATCAATCATTGGGTCGTTAAAGTTTGATAAATGTCCTGATGCTTCCCAAGCTTTTGGATTCATTAAAATTGCAGCATCTAAACCAACGTTATACGGAGATTGCTGAATAAATTTTTGCCACCAAGCTTTTTTGATATTATTCTTTAATTCTACACCTAGAGGACCGTAATCCCATGTGTTAGCTAAACCACCATAAATTTCACTTCCTGGGAATACAAAACCTCTGTGTTTCGCTAACGTAACTATCTTATCCATATCTTTTGCCATAAAAAAATTCACTCCTCATTTAATTAAAAAAGCCCCAAGACATCAAGTATCAATGCCTTGGGACGAGTATATTACCCGCGGTTCCACCCAAATTAGTGTAGCCACTCACTTTATATATATATTTGTAAGCCAAAACTTTATTGTTAAGCTTTCACCGTCCTTAACTCGCTTTTAATTTCAAAGTTAATTAAAATATAGCACGCAATCTGGTACTAATCAAGTAAAAACAAGTATTCAAATTGAGTATATTTTATCAGTCATGTTATAATCAATATAACTGAGTTGTGTTTGAAGGGGTGAGAGAAATCGAATTAAATCAAAGACAAGAGCAAATCGTTCAAATTGTGAAAAATAATGGCCCGATAACAGGAGAAAAAATTGCTCAACGATTAAGCTTAACGCGAGCAACTTTACGACCGGATCTCGCTATTTTAACAATGGCTGGATATTTAGATGCCAGACCGAGGGTAGGGTATTTTTATACAGGGAAATCTAGTACACAATTATTAAGTGATTCTATCAAAAAAATAACAATTAAAGAATCTATGGCTATACCAGTTGTTATAGAAGAAAGTGTTTCAGTATATGAAGCAATTTGTAAAATGTTTTTAGAAGATGTAGGAACATTGTTTGTTATCGATAAAGAAGGTTATTTAATAGGTGTATGTTCAAGAAAAGACCTTTTAAGAGCAGCAATTGGTGGTCAAAGCTTAAAAGAGACACCAGTAAGTATAAATATGAGCCGCATGCCAAACATTACAGTTTGTTTAGAAGAAGATTTATTAATCTATGCTGCTAAATTATTAATTGATAAGCAAATCGATGCATTACCAGTAGTGAAAAAAGTAAAAGATAATAAATTGAAGGTTAAAGGTAGAATAACAAAAACTACTATAACTAGGGCTTTTGTTTCACTTATCGAAGACGAGTAGGAGGAATATTTCAAATGGAAGAAATTAGAATAATCATTGCATCTGATTCAGTAGGAGAAACAGCTGAACTTGTAACTAAAGCATGTACTTCACAATTTAAAACAGAAGGTAATGCATTGGATATTGTTAGATTGCCTTACATCGAAAATGAAAATAATATTAATGAAGTAGTATCACTCGCTTTAGAACAAAAATCAATCGTTGTATATACATTGGTTAAACCTGATATGAGAAATTACTTAAAGGAACAACTAGAAGAACATAACATAGAAAACGTAGATATTATGGGGCCATTAATGACAATACTGAGCAATGAGTTAAATGAAAAGTCTCTTAATGAACCAGGCAATATTCATAAATTAGATGAAGATTATTTTAAGAAGATAGAAGCTATTGAATTTGCTGTTAAATATGATGACGGAAGAGACCCACGAGGATTACCTAAAGCAGATATTGTACTAATAGGCGTATCTAGAACTTCTAAAACCCCTTTATCGCAATACTTAGCTCACAAAAGATATAAAGTGATGAACGTTCCATTAGTTCCGGAAGTAGCACCTCCAGAAGGATTATTTGATATTGATCCAAAAAAATGTATAGCGCTTAAAATTAATCAAAAAAATTTAAATGCCATTAGAAGAGCGAGATTAATACAATTAGGTTTAAGTGATGATGCAAATTATGCGAAAGATGACCGTATTGAAGAAGAGTTACACTATTTTGAAGAAGTAGTTGATAAAATTGGCTGTCCTGTACTTGATGTGTCAGATAAAGCAATAGAAGAAACAGCTAATGATATTATAAAAATCATTACTCAACAAAACCGCTAAAGGGTGAAATAATGAGAATTGAACAAGAAACAATAAACGAAATTCGGGAAAAAAATGACATATTAGATGTTGTAAGTGAATATGTAAAGTTAGAAAAAAGAGGTCGTAATTATATTGGACTTTGCCCTTTCCATGATGAAAAAACACCGTCCTTTTCTGTTTCTGAAGATAAACAAATATGTCATTGTTTTGGTTGTAAAAAAGGTGGTAACGTCTTTCAATTTATTCAAGAAATTAAGGATATTCCATTTGTTGAAGCAGTAAAAGAACTTGGAAGTAGAGTAGATATTCATGTTGAAAGTAATGAACCGAGTTCTTCTGAGGCAATAGTAGACGATCATATAAAAATGATTGAAATGCACGAACTAATGGCAAATAACTTTCATTATATTTTGAAACATACTGAAGAAGGCGAAGAAGCTTTAGCATATTTAAAATCTAGAGGATTTACAGATGAATTAATTAATGATAGAAAAATTGGTTATTCACCTAACCATTCTAAATTTACTCATGATTTTCTTGAAAAAAATGGATATGATGCAGTATTAGCGTTTGAGGCAGGGTTATTAAGTAGAAATGATGAAACTTTTGATTATTTCGACAGATTTAGAGATAGAATAATATTCCCGTTATTAAACTTTCAAGGTAAAACAGTTGGGTTCTCAGGGCGTACATATACAGATCAGACACCTAAATACTTAAACAGCCCAGAAACTCCTATATTTCAAAAGAGAAAAATGCTTTATAATATCGATCGTGCAAGAAAGTTTATTAGACAAAACGATGAAGTGATATTATTAGAAGGCTTTATGGATGTTATTAAAGCAGATCAAGCGGATATAAAGCAAGTTGTAGCAACAATGGGAACAGCTTTATCAAAAGAACATATTATTATGGTCAAAAAACTGGCATCTAATGTAACTTTGCTGTATGATGGAGATTTCGCAGGGAATGAAGCGGCTTTAAATGTAGGTAAAATATTATTAAATGAAGGCATAAATGTTTATGTAGTTCATTTACCTAAAAAAATGGACCCTGATGATTATATTACAGAGTACGGAAACGAAGCGTTTAAATCGTTTGTAGATAGCCAAAAACAATCATTTGTTGGATTTAAAGCACAACAATTATATTATGCTAATGAAAACAACGATTTAAAACACGAGCAACACTTAGAAGAATTAATTAATGATATAAATCTTATTCGCTCAGACTTTTTAAGAAAAAAAGTATTGCAACAAGTTGCTGATTTGTATAAAGTAGATGTTAACAGTCTAAAAAATCAACTCTCGCCTAATATAGTTCAAAATACTATCGATTACGACCAATATGTTCCGGATTTCAAGGAAAAAAAACTAGATAAAGTCGGTAGAGCTGAACAAGCATTAATAAAACATTTTATGAATCAAAAACAGTTATTTTTAGAATATCATTCTAGGATTAATCAAGAAGATTTTACTTCATTGAATAATAGAGTGATTTTTTCACGTTTAAATGGGTATTATAAGAATAACGATGTCTTTAATATTAGTGATTTTTCGAGTTACATTGAAGATCATAATATTATGGAAACCGTTATGTACCTCGATTCATTGCTTATTAATGACGATCCAGAAAGTGAAGAAATTGAAGACTATATTAATATAATCAGTCCTGAAGAAATTAAAGAAAATACAATCGAATATTTAAATGAACAATTAAATAAAGCAATGCAATCAGGTGATATGGCGTTGCAAAGACAGTATTTGGAACAAATTGTACAATATAATCGGAATAGAATGTAAGAGTTAAATAACCGGGAGGCCTATTCATGTCTGACAAAGAATTAAATAAAATCAATAGCGCTAACAATGAAGCAGTTTTAACAATTGAACAAGTTAAGCATCAATTAATTGAACAAGGTAAAAAAGCTGGACATTTAAGTCATGAAGAAATTGCTGATAAATTGCAAAATTATGAAATGGATTCAGATCAAATGGATGATTTCTTTGATTTGATCAACGAAAATGAAATCAACCTTATTAACGAAAAAGATTCTACTGATACTGATGATAAATTAAGTTTAAATGACTTAAGTGCTCCTCCAGGTGTAAAAATAAATGACCCAGTAAGAATGTACTTAAAAGAAATAGGACGTGTAAATCTATTAACAGCACAAGAAGAAATTGAATTAGCTAAAAGAATAGAAAAAGGCGATGAAGTAGCGAAGTCTCGTTTAGCTGAAGCGAACTTAAGACTTGTAGTAAGTATAGCTAAACGTTACGTTGGTAGAGGTATGTTATTCCTAGACCTTATTCAAGAAGGTAACATGGGGCTTATTAAAGCTGTAGAAAAATTCGACTTTAACAAAGGATTCAAGTTCTCAACTTATGCTACATGGTGGATTCGTCAAGCTATCACTAGAGCTATAGCTGACCAAGCACGTACTATACGTATTCCAGTACACATGGTAGAAACGATTAATAAATTAATTCGTGTTCAAAGACAATTATTACAAGATTTAGGTAGAGATCCATCACCAGAAGAAATCGGTGAAGAAATGGATTTACCACCAGAAAAAGTACGCGAAATCTTAAAAATTGCTCAAGAACCAGTGTCACTTGAAACGCCTATTGGTGAAGAAGATGACAGTCATTTAGGTGACTTTATAGAAGATCAAGATGCACAAAGTCCTTCTGACCACGCTGCTTATGAATTATTAAAAGAGCAATTAGAGGATGTTTTAGACACATTAACGGATAGAGAAGAAAATGTATTAAGATTACGTTTTGGTCTTGATGACGGTCGTACACGTACTTTAGAAGAAGTAGGAAAAGTATTTGGTGTAACAAGAGAACGTATTAGACAAATCGAAGCAAAAGCTTTACGCAAATTAAGACACCCATCAAGAAGTAAACGCTTGAAAGATTTTATGGACTAATTTGTAAAAGTTAATATTAATCCCAAAAAGCCTTTGACAATGCGTTGTTTTAATATAAAATATAATTGTATGAAGGTTTAATAAAAGGGAGGTTGTATGAATGAATCGTAATCCTGTTTTCCCGTTTATTCTGATTTTATTACTCGGTGTGGGATTAATATTCTTCATGTCAGCACATGGTGCTAACAAGGATGAAGAAAAAGAAGGCAAAGGTGGCGGTGAAAAAACTGAGAAGTTTGACGCTGCAACATTTGCAAAAGATAATTGTACAAGTTGTCATGGACAAAATCTTGAAGGTGGAATGGGTCCTAAATTAGCTGGTAGTTCTAAAGACGCTGGTGAAATGAAAAAAATCATCCGTGATGGTAAAGGTTCAATGCCTGCGCATGACGAAGCGACTATTTCAGACAAAGATTTAGACACACTTGTCAAATATTTAAAAGAAGATGCTAAATAATAATAAAAAATCTTTTGCCTTGGCAAAAGATTTTTTTAATGAAAGGAAAATGTCATGATCCAAATAAATAAACGTTTAACAAAAGTTAGTGAGTACTTAAATCATAATAAATTAGCAGATATAGGATCAGACCATGCTTATTTGCCTATTTACGCCATTCAAAATAATTTAGTAAAAGAAGCTATCGCAGGGGAAGTTGTTAAAGGGCCATTTCTATCAGCTCAAAAAAACACCGAGTTACACGGACTTTCGAAGTCTATTGAGATAAAGTTAGGCGATGGATTAGAAGTTGTAAATGATACGGTAGATGTTATTACAATATGTGGTATGGGTGGACCTTTAATTGCTCAAATATTAGATGAAGGTAAAGAAAAATTGACACATTACCCTGATTTAATATTACAAGCTAATATACATGCGTTACCAATTAGACAAGTATTGCAAAAGTTAGGATACAACATTGAAGCAGAGCAATTGATTAAAGATAAAAAGCATATATACGAGATTATTGTTGCTAAAAAAGGGAAAATGCAATTAAGTGAGAATGAATTAAAGTTTGGTCCTAAATTAATGATAGAAAAAGATGAATTATTTTATGATAAATGGGAAAGAGAAATTGAATCTTTAGAGAATATTAGTAATCAGCTAAAAAATCATAAAGACCAAACTCGTTATAATGAAATACAGGCGCAAATAAAACAGATTAAAGAGGTGCTATGATGATTATTAAAGACTTATTACAAGTAATAGATAAGCATGTACCATTCTCAAGTAGTGAATCATGGGATAATGTAGGTTTGTTGATTGGTAACCAAGAAAATGAAGTGAATGGTATACTAACAGCTCTCGATTGCACGAATGAAGTAGTAGATGAAGCAATTGAACAAAATATCAATACGATTATCGCACATCATCCTTTAATTTTTAAAGGTGTTCAAAACATCACAAATGATAGTTATGGACCGATTATAAGAAAATTAATCCAAAATGACATACAATTAATTGCTCTTCATACAAATTTAGATGTGTATGATAAAGGTGTAAGTTATATGATAGGTCAGAAAATAGGACTTACTAATATGGAAATTTTAGATAAGCAAAATGAAACATATTATAAACTGCAAATATTTATACCAGATGAAAACGTAGAAGAAATGAAAAAGGCATTTGATAATCATCAATTAGCTCAAACAGAAGAATATAGTAATGTATTTTTCCAATCACAAGGTAAAGGCCAATTCAAGCCAAGTGAAAATGCTAATCCCCATATAGGTACATCTAATAAAACAGAAATAGTTTATGAAACGAAATTAGAGTTAATGATTGATGGGAAAGATAAAGCTTTAGCAACACGATTATTATACGAATATCATCCTTATGAGGAACCTGTTTTTGATTTTATTAAAATGGAGAAAGCTTCTTCAGTAGGTTTAGGTATTATAGGAGAATTACCACAAGAACTTTCTGTAGAGGATTTTGTTGGACATTATAAAACACAGTTAGATATACCAGCAGTTCGTTTTATAGGTGATAAAAAAGCTACTATTAAGAGAATTGCTATAGTAGGTGGAGCAGGTATTGGTTATGCTCATATCGCTAAAAATAAACAGGCTGATTTATTTATTACAGGAGATGTGAAACATCATGAAGCTTTAGATTCAATAATGGATGGTATAAACGTATTAGATGCCAATCACTATAGTGAATATGTCATGAAAGACGGATTAAAATCATTACTAGAAGATTGGACTAATGGTGAAATAAACGTTGTATCTTCAAATATTAATACTGATCCTTACGAATATATGTAATAAACTAAAAGTACAATTAATAGGTTTAATCAATTAGTCTGGGACATTTGTTTGTGTCGCAGACTTTTTTATTTAATTAATCCAATAAAACTTATCTATTTAATACTTACCCTATAAAAAAGCAGTGAAAAACTCCACCGATTTGGAATCTTTCACTGCAACTTATAATATTTAATCATTATTACTTCATAATTTCTACAGGCTTTGGTTTTTTAATTTTTGGTAATATTTTTTCAACTGGCACATTACTTTTAAGTTTTTCAACGTCAATATTTGTTGGGTCATAATTTTTAATATAATCAATTACTTCTTTAACAATTGGTGTAGGAGTGGAAGCACCTGCTGTTACTGCAACGGTACTTACACCTTGCAACCACTCAATTTTTAGTTCGCTTATATCTGAAATTCTATAGGCATTTGTATGTGCAATTTCTTTAGAGACTTGTGCTAATCTATTAGAGTTGTTACTTTTTGGGTCGCCAACAACAATTAATAAATCAGCTTGGTTTGCTTGGTTAGCAACAGCTTCTTGTCTAACTTGAGTCGCTAAGCAGATTTCTTCGTGTATTTCGATATTTGGATATTGTTCTTTTAATTCGTCCATAAGGTGTTTAACATCCCACTGAGACATTGTAGTTTGATTAGTTACGATTAATTTTTTATCTTTTAAAGACTCGGGTAAAGCATTAATATCATCAATTGTTTCAACTAAATGTACAATATCTGGTGCTACTCCTACTGCACCTTCTGGTTCTGGATGGCCTTTTTTACCTATATAAACAACGTTATAGCCATTTGATTTCATATTTCTAATTAATTGGTGTGTGTTTTCTACATCAGGACAAGTGGCATCAATACATACAAGCCCTTTTTCTTTGGCGCGACGTTTAACTTCTGGAGAAACACCGTGCGCAGTAAATATAACAGTTCCATCGTTGATTTGTTCTAAAATTTCTAGTCTGTTTGGGCCATCTAAAGTAATAATACCATCAGATTCAAAAGCTTCAGTCACATGTTTATTATGAACAATCATACCTAAAATATAAATCGGACGCGGTAACGTTTTATCTAATGAAGCATTTCGTGCAATAACCATGGCATCTACAACACCATAACAATATCCTCTAGGCGTTATTTTAACGATTTCCATACAAAGCCCCCCTTATTCTTAATCATTATAACAAGTGTCAAGAATGATTGAAACTAATTAAAGTATCAAAATAACCTTAAACTCTATCATATTACTTTCATTTACTATATAATATATGAAGTGAAAAAGAAACGAGGAGGGTCGCTTATGTCTAAGCATCCGTTTGAACATTTTCAATTAGAAAATGAATTAGTTGAGGCAGTTAAAGATTTGAAATTTAACCAGCCGACAGAAGTACAACGACGTGTAATACCAAAAATTAAAAAGGGTTCAAATATAATAGGACAATCACAAACTGGTACGGGTAAATCTCATGCATTTTTATTACCACTATTTGATAAAATAGATGTAGATTTAAAAGAGCCACAAGTTATTATATTAGCTCCAACAAGAGAGTTAGCTAAACAATTGTATGACGCTGCATCTCATTTAGCGGAATATAAAAAAGGTATAAAAGTCAATTTATATATTGGTGGTACAGATAAATCAAGAGATATAGATAAGTCTAAGAACACGCCACAAGTTGTGGTAGGAACTCCAAATAGAATTGATGATATGGCTGTAGAAAAAGCATTAGATTTACATTTAGCAAAATCAGTGGTAATTGACGAAGCGGATTTAATGATTGATTTAGGATTTATGCCTAAAGTAGACAGCATTGCTAGCAGACTTGATAAATCTGCTCAAATTTCTGTGTTTAGTGCAACTATACCTAAAGCATTACATCCATTTTTAAATAAATATTTAGATAAACCAGAATTTGTTGAAATAGAAACAGAATCATCTAATAAAGATAATATAGATTTTTATTTAATACCTACTAAAGGTGAAGAGAAACAAGCGAAAATGTTAAAAGTAATGGACGTTATTAATCCATACTTAGCAATTATTTTTGCTAATAGTCGTGATAGAGCAAATGAGTTAGTGGCTTATTTATCTGAACATGGTTATAAAGTTGGTGTTATTCATGGTGGATTATCACCAAGAGAACGTACACAACAAATGAAACGTGTTAAGCAGTTAGACTTCGAATTTGTTGTTGCGAGTGACTTAGCTTCAAGAGGTATCGATATTGAAGGTGTAAGCCATGTTATTAACTATGACTTGCCAAAAGAAATTGACTTCTTTACACATAGAGTTGGTCGTACAGGTCGTGGAGACTATAAAGGTATTGCTATAACTTTATATACGCCTGATGAAGATGATTTAATTACGCAAATCGAAAAGAAAAACTATAAATTTAATCACGTTGATATAAAAAATGGTGAATTTGTCGAGATTAAAGATCGTCAAAAACGTACAAGACGTGTTAAAAAAGAAGATAATATAGAACAAAGTTTAAAACAAAGAATTAAACGTAACAACAAAAATAAAGTAAAACCAGGATATAAAAAGAAATTCAAGAAAGAATTAGATGAGCTGAAATTCAAAGAGAAAAAAGCACATTCTAAACGTACAAAAAAGCAAAGTAGAAAAGGATAGGTGTCAGATATGTTAATTGGATCTCACGTTTCTATGAGTGGTAAGAAGATGTTACTTCAAGCAGCAGAGGAAGCTGCTAGTTATAATGCTTCAACATTTATGATTTATACTGGAGCGCCTCAAAACACACGACGCAAAAAAATAGAAGATTTAAATATTGAAAATGGTCAAGCAGCTATGAAAGAGTATGGCCTTTCAAATATTGTTGTTCATGCACCTTACATTATTAATATTGCGAATACAACGAAACCTGAAGTGTTTAATTTAGGCGTAGAATTTTTACAATCTGAAATTGAACGTACTGAAGCACTTGGGGCGAAAGATATTGTTTTACATCCAGGCGCTCACGTTGGGGCTGGAGAAGAAAAAGGTATTAAAAAAATTATTGAAGGTTTAAATGAAGTTTTAACTAACGATAATGATGTTCGTATTGCTTTAGAAACAATGGCAGGTAAAGGTTCAGAATGTGGTAAAACTTTCGAAGAACTTGCTCAAATCATTGATGGTGTAGAACATAACGAAAGGTTATCAGTATGTTTTGATACATGTCATACAAATGATGCTGGATATAATGTTAAAGAAGACTTTGACGGTGTATTAAATGAGTTCGATAAAATTGTAGGGCTTGATAGAATTAAAGTGCTACATGTTAACGATAGTAAAAACCCACAAGGTGCGAGAAAAGATAGACACGAAAATATAGGTTTTGGTTCTATTGGCTATGATGCATTACATTATATTGTAAACCATGAAGCTTTCAATGACGTGCCAAAAATATTAGAAACACCATATGTCGGTGATGATAAGAAAAATAAAAAACCACCATATAAATTTGAGATTGAAATGATAAAGAATGGTACATTTGATCCAGATTTAAAAGATAAAATATTTAATCAATAATAAAAAAAGAATGCTAATCATATAGCATTCTTTTTTTATTCGTAAACATTACTATTTACATTTATAAATAATCGTTGTATAGTAATCTATTGACGAGGTGAATAATGTGGAAAATGAAACACCAATTTTCGAATTAAAAAACATAAGTTATAGTTATCCTAGTAAATTAGCATTAAGAGATATTAATATCCAAATATACAGAGGAGACTTTTTAGCTATTGTAGGTCCGAACGGATCAGGTAAGTCTACGTTATTAAAATTAATTTTAGGATTATTACCTTTACAAAAGGGTGATATATATATAAGTGGTAAAAAAATAAACCAATATAAATCATGGGAAAAAATAAGTTATGTATCTCAAAAATCTAACGCATTTAGTTCAGGATTTCCTGCAACTGTAAAAGAAGTTGTTATGAGTGGATTAACTAAAAATAAAGGTTTGTTTAAATGGTTTAATAAAGATGATGTAGCAAAAGTCGATGAAATATTAGAACGTTTAAATATAAGTAATTTAAAAAATGAAAATATAGCCCAATTATCAGGAGGGCAACAACAAAGAACTTTTATCGCACGTGCTTTAATATCTAAACCAAGCATTTTAATATTAGATGAACCAACTGTTGGTATAGATGCACGACACGTATCAGAATTCTATCAGTTATTAACACAACTGAAAGAAGAGGGAATCACAATTATTTTAGTAACACACGACATTGGTGTAGTTGCAGACACGGCAAGTAAAGTAGCATGCCTAAACCAACACTTACATTTCCATGGAACAAGCGAATCATTCAAATCATTAGATGAAGTAGCTATTTCTAAAATATATGGACATCCAGTCCAGTTCGTAGACCATCAGCACGATAGAAGTTGTTGTGTTGAAGAAGAAGCCATAAGCGAATAGACAAAAAATATTGCGCATTACAAAATGTAATGTTACTATATAAATCTAAAAACACTCAGTAGCTTTGGGTGGTGTACTAAGTGTAAAATGTTAGGCCATAGATAATAATAGGTCTACTTTACCATAGCTTATTAAAGTTTAGTCGTTTGTGGTGCTACACAAGCGGCTATTTTTTATTACTATTTTAAAATAATACATTGAGGTTAAAACTTTATTTTATAAAACAATTAAGGTTGATTTAGTAATGAATACGATTTACACTACTAATAGTACTTTAAATGACTATAAAAATTATTAATAAAAAAGTAAGAATTGTGTAACTTAAATGAAAATGTTAGTTAATAGGATAAATATGATTTTAAGTGATTAGCTTCTTGCTACATAAACTAAAGTATAATAAACAAAACAAAAATGGTTAGGAGTTATGATATATGGAAGGTACACCCAATGATTCTAATGCGTATTGGGTTACGTATGAACAGCATACACAATCATATGAGCTCGAAAGGTCGTGCTGTGTATGATCGATGCTTTTATGAATTTTGATTTTATAAGATATTCGTTTATTAGTGGTATTCTTGTTGGGCTAATTGCGCCTTTAATTGGTGCTTTTATCGTTGTAAGAAGATTATCTCTTATCGCGGATGCATTGAGCCATGTGACGCTTGGTGGTATCTCTATGGGACTGTTCTTTATGAGCATTAGTCCAGTATTTGCTGCTGTAAATCCTATATGGTTCGGTATTATCTTTTCGATAGCAGGTGCTTTATTAATTGAAGAGTTAAGAACTGAATACAAACATTATCAAGAAATCGCGATACCAATTATTATGAGCGCAGGTATTGGAATAAGTGTTATTTTTATTTCTTTAGCTAGTGGCTTTAATCAAGATTTATTTGGTTATTTATTTGGATCAATTAGTGCTGTAAATTTAAGTGACTTATTTACGATATTGGCTATAACAATCATCGTATTAATATTTGTTATGTTGCTGTATAAATCGCTTTTCGTTTTATCATTTGATGAAGAATATTCTCGAGTAATAGGGATGCCTAAGTGGATTCAATTATTATTCATTGTCATTGTAGCGCTAGTTATTTCCGCTTCAATGAGAGTTGTAGGAATATTATTAGTCAGTAGTCTAATGACTTTACCAGTTGCTACGAGTATGAGACTAGCAAAAGGCTTTAAACAACTAATAGGATTAAGTATCTTATTTGGTGAATTATCTGTAATACTGGGATTAATACTTTCATTCTATTTGAATATTTCTCCGGGTGGTATTATAGTAGGTTTATTGATAATAGAGTTATTAGGAAGTATTACTTATAGTAAAGTATTGATAAAAAAAGGAGGCTATCATCTTGAAAGTAGAAGAGGCCATTCAAATCTTGAAGAGTGAAGGACATAAATATACAAATAAACGTCGCGATATTATTTCATTATTTGTTAATGAAGATAAATATATAACGGCTAAATATATTCAAGAAGCTTTGAAAGATGATTACAAAGGTTTATCGTTTGATACTATCTATAGAAACTTATATTTATTTAAATCTCTAAATATTATAGAAAGTACGGAAATAGATGGAGAAATGAAGTTTAGAATTTCATGTCAGGATCATCACCATCATCACTTTATTTGTGAATCATGCGGAAACACAAAAGTTATTGATTTTTGTCCAATGGATGTAATCAAACAACAGTTAGGAAATGTTGAAATTACTTCACATAAATTAGAAGTATACGGTAAATGCGAAAATTGTAAAACGGGATAAATTAAAAGGACTTCTTCATTAGTTGTTAAATCTAGTGAAGAAGTCCTTTTTTATATTTTACTTAAAATGCTTGATACGTCATGCCAATTATTAATTCTATATATGCCTTTATTAAGTGATTTTTGATTATAAGGTGTATCGAATAAAAAGACCGGGATATTAAGCTTTTCGTTAATATCTAAAGCATTATCTAATTTATCTTCAAAGAATACATCAATACGTTGTTCTTTAGTAACCTTTAATTTATCGTGGCTCCCTGTTAATATGATTTGATCAAAAGGAATATTGTGTGTATCAAACCAAGTCTTAGTTATATCTTCTAAATAGTGGTGTCTGGCACTGATGTAATATAATTCATATTCGTGTTTTAGCTGGTTTAATATATCTTTAGCGCCTTCAGCAACTGGGGAATTTTGATATATATAAGATTCATTATTTTTGAACCAGTTTAACATTTCTTCTTCCTCACACTTTAATACATTAGCTAAATTGTATTCAGTTATATCTTCATAACGTAATTTCTCATTAAAATCTTTTTGTAAATAAGGAACGAAAGTTTTGGGACATGTAACTGTACCATCAATATCTATTCCTAATCTTGGTTTCCGAGTCATTTAAATCACCTTTTTATAAATTTAATAAAAACACAATAAATAAAATTTATTGTGCCTTAATTTGTTTTTTCTGTTTTGTTGAACTTTATGCTTTTTCCATTTCTATTGCCAGTTTATCGATTTCTTTTTTTAATTCTTCCACCATTGTTTCTTCTGGCACTTTTCGAACTGTTTTACCTTTCATGAATAAAAGTCCTTCTCCACGTGCTCCAGCGATACCTATATCAGCTTCACGAGCTTCGCCAGGACCATTTACTGCACAACCCAATACCGCTACTTTTAAAGGTACTTGAAGGTTAGAAATGTATTCTTCAACTTCGTTGGCAATGGATATTAAATCAATTTCAATACGTCCACAAGTAGGGCATGCAATTAAAGTAGCCGCATTACTAGCTAAGCCGAAAGCTTTAAGTAAAGATTTAGCTACTTTAACTTCTTCAACTGGATCAGCAGATAATGAAATTCGACAAGTATTTCCAATGCCTAGACTTAAAATAGCCCCTAAGCCTGCTGATGATTTAACAGTACCATTAAATAACGTACCACTTTCTGTAATACCTAAATGTAACGGGTAATCAAAAGCTTGTGCTGCTTTAGTATAAGCTTCTATAGCTAAGTTAACATCACTAGCTTTCATAGATACGATAATATCATGGAAATCTAAATCTTCTAGTATTTTAATATGGTGTAATGCGCTTTCTACCATACCATCTGCAGTAGGGTAACCATATTTTTTTATAATATGTTTTTCTAAAGAGCCAGCATTAACGCCAATTCTTATTGGAATATTCTTTTCTTTACATGCTTTTACAACGGCTTCTACCTTTTCTCTTCTACCTATATTACCAGGATTGATACGAATCTTATCAGCACCGTTTTCAATTGCAATTAATGCTAATTTATAATTGAAATGTATATCCACGACAAGTGGAATGTTAATTTGTGACTTTATGTCTTTAATAGCATAAGCATCTTCTTCGTTAGGACAAGCTACACGGACTATTTGACAACCTGCTTCTTCTAAACGTTTGATTTCTGCTACTGTTGCTTCAACATCATGTGTTTTAGTAGTCGTCATACTTTGAATAACGACTTCATCAGAACTGCCTATTGTTAAATTGCCCACTTTAACTGGCTTCGTTTTAGTACGATGAGTGATTTGTGACATGATAAGACCCCTTTATTTAATTTATTATTGTTTAAGACTAGCACGTTTCTTTCCGTTTGGTAAATAATACGCCGTAACAATAATGCCCACAATTATTATACACCATGATACAAACATTAATAAAGCGTTCCCAATAAGAATACCTAATAATAAAACTAAAGTAGGAATAGATATAATAAATGTTATCATTTTAAACCAAGTCATATATCTAGATTTTTTATTTAACAGGATACTAATTAAGTGACCTATAAAAGCAACTATAGCAATTTTAAATGAAATGCTCATAAATTGTATAAACAATAATAGTAAGATAATGATAGAGAAATAAAAATATTTGGAATCATTAATAGTATCGATAAAACTAGATAAATCCTTTTCATCATGAATTACACTTGATAAAGAACCATAACTTATTTTAGTATGATCATTATAATTTGAAATTTCTATGTCCTGTGGTTTAAAGACGACTAGATGTTCGGGTTTCATTTTAAATTGTTGTGATTTAGTAAATACAATAGAATGTTTATCATTTAATTTAATGATTTTTTCTTCAGACAGTTTCATTTCATTATTATGTATTTTAAACTTAGGAATTTCATCAACTTCTTCGTGAGCTAATGTAGATATATTTTGAGTGATTTGAAAATACTGAATAGTATTCGGTATAATTAGAATTATACTCAGTAGTAATATATGTAGAAAAACATATCTCAATTTAGTAATTCTATACATGGGATATTTTTTTGGATGCTTAATCAATCTCTTTAATTCATTAACATATTGCATGCGTTCACCTCATTCTTAATTAATAATAATGATAAATCGATTTAAGTGCAACATGATTAAATACTAAACTAAATATTTTGAATATTAATAAACAAAAGATTTGTTTAAATAGAATAAACTTGATAAGATAAGTATGTAAAACAAATGAGGAGGATGATTATTTATGGCTTTTGAATTACCAAAATTACCATATGCGTATGATGCATTAGAACCACACATCGATAAAGAGACAATGGAGATTCATCATACGAAACACCATAACACTTATGTAACAAAACTAAATGATGCAGTTAAAGGTACTGACTTAGAAAGTAAATCTATTGAAGATATTATTAAAAACTTAAATTCTGTACCAGATGATATCCGTACTGCAGTTCAAAACAATGGTGGCGGACATTACAATCACTCATTATTCTGGGAGATGTTAACTCCAAATGCTTCTGAACCATCAGGCGAAGTAGTAGATGCAATCAGTTCTACTTTCGGTTCATTAGACAAATTTAAAGAAGAGTTTGCAGCAGCAGCAGCTGGACGCTTCGGTTCAGGTTGGGCATGGTTAGTTGTAGATAACGGTGAATTATCAATCGTTTCAACTCCAAACCAAGATAACCCATTATCTGAAGGTAAAATTCCTGTATTAGGATTAGATGTTTGGGAACACGCTTACTACTTGAAATACCAAAACAAACGTCCAGATTATATCAGTGCATTCTGGAATGTTGTAAATTGGGATAAAGTAAACGAATTATACCAAGCAGCAAAATAATTTATTAATAGAGTCCGGGGCATAATTAATTGTCCCGGACTTGTTTTTTTATTGGCAGTAGTTGATTGGATTGAAATTCTCTTATATCAAGCTTTTTTCATTCCTAATCATCCAAGCTGGGGTGAGACAACGAAATCTTTTTAGAAAAAAGAGATTTTCCTCTCGCTCTCTTTTTTTATAAAATTTCAACTATATCAATGGCATTGTTAGCTATAATCATATATTATGAAAGTATTATATTAGAGTTGAAAAGGTAGGTTTAGTTCTTGAAACGATTAAAAAAGAAATCTAAAGAAGAAGAATTTCGACTTTTAATGAATAAACGCGTAAGTATCATCTTAGGGATAGTTGTCATTTTATTCTCAGTCTTAATTATGCGATTAGGGTATTTACAAATTGTAAAAGGTGCTGAGTATAAGAGAACAATTGATAGTACAGAATCAATAACTGTGAACGAATCGGTCCCTAGAGGTCGAATTTACGATAGAAATGGAAAAGTACTAGTCGATAATGAATCTAAGAAAGCAATTACATATACAAGAGATAGAAGAACGAGTCAGGATGATATTTTAGATATTGCAGAAAAATTATCTCATTTAATAAAAATGGATACTTCTCGTATCACAGATCGAGATAAACAAGATTACTGGATTATCAAAAATCAAGATAAAGTGCAAAAGCTTATGAAAGATGAACAAGCACTTTTCTCTGACGGTAACATAAGTCAAGATGATTATGATGAAGCTTTATACAATAAAGTGACGAAGAAATATACAGATGAATTATCTAAAGACGATTTACAAGTTTTAGCTATTTTTAGAGAGATGAATTCAGGTTCTCAGTTAAGTCCGGTAGTCATAAAAAATGAAGATGTAGGCAATGAAGAATACGCAGCTGTATCTCAACATTTATCTGAATTACCAGGTGTTAATACGACAATGGACTGGGAAAGAAGATATCCATATGAAGAAACACTAAGAACATTATTTGGTGATGTTTCTAGCAAAGAGGAAGGTTTACCGAAAGAATTAGTAAACGACTATTTATCAAAAGGATATTCAAGAAACGATAGAGTAGGTAAATCATATTTAGAATACCAATATGAAGATATTCTAAAAGGTTCTAAGAAAAAAATGAAATACGTTACTGATAAATCCGGAAAAATAACAAGTTCTGAAGTTATATCTGAAGGATCTAGAGGTAATGATCTTGTCTTAACAATCGATATAGATTTACAGAAAAAAGTTGAAGAATATGTTGATAAACATATAGAATCATTACGAAATAAAGGTGCCAAAGATATGGATCGAGTGATGGTTGTTGTACAAGACCCAAGAAATGGTGATGTACTTGCAATGGCAGGTCGAGATATTGATGAAAATGGCAAAATTACTGACAATCATATCGGAAATATTACAAGTCAATATACAGTTGGTTCATCTGTAAAAGGCGCTACTTTATTAGCGGGTTATCAAAACGATGCATTAAAAGTTGGAGATTCAATGGTCGATGAACCATTAAAATTTAGTGGTGGTTTAACAAAACGTTCTTACTTTAACCAAGATGGTACGAAGAGAATAACAGATGCTGAAGCACTTATGCATTCATCTAACGTGTTTATGTATAAAACAGCATTATTATTAGCGGGCACACCATATAATAGTGGTATGTCATTACCATCTGATGTGGAAGAAGCCGGTATTAAATTAAGAAAAGGGTTAAACCAAGTAGGGTTAGGTGTTAAAACAGGTATAGATTTACCAAATGAAACAGCAGGTCAAATCGAACCTATTAAAGATAATCCAGGTAACTATATTGATTTAGCAATTGGACAATTTGATACTTATACACCAATACAATTATCACAATATGTTTCTACAATAGCTAACGATGGTTACCGCTTAAAACCACACTTAGCAAAAGAAATTAGAAATTCTACTAATGAAGATTCACTTGGACCTATTAAGAAATCATTTAAAGGTGAAGTGATGAACAAAGTAAACAATAATGATAAAGAAATAAAACAAGTCCAAAAAGGTTTCGATATGGCATTTAATAAAGAAGAAGGAACAGGGTATTCTAGTTTCCATGATACTGTAGTTAGATCAGCAGGTAAGACTGGAACAGCAGAAGTATTTAAAGATGGTAAACCACAGGTTAACTCAACATATGTAGGATATGCACCAGCTAAAGACCCTGAGTTATCATTCTCAATCACATATACAAACCAACCAGTACCAGAACCATGGTTACCAGGTGGGGACTTAGGTAGAGATATCATAAATTATTACTTTAAAGATAAGAAGTAATTCATAAAGAGGCTGAGACAAATAAATTGTCTCAGCCTCTTATTTGTGTAAATAAAGTAGCGAATGTTGCAAGACGAGGTCCACGTGCAACATAAAGCCCTCGAATGTTGCAAGACGAAGTCCACGTGCAACATAAAGCCTCTGAATGTTGCAAGACGAGGTCCACGTGGAATATGTCCATATAATTGTGTAATAAAAAAAGAGCCAAATATAGCTCACTTTAGTACAATGTAATCGACTAAGAAAATATTGTAGAGGTG